>DATNJO010000029.1:0-9234 GCA_035603895.1 Pyrinomonadaceae bacterium | reverse complement strand
CACCAGCCGATGGCGAATGCGGACGAGACCGTTTGGATCATCTACAACGGCGAGATCTTCAACTCTCCTGAGATTCGTCAACGCCTCGTCGACAAAGGCTGTTCGTTCAAGACTGAAAATTCCGATACCGAGGTCCTGCTTCACCTTTACGAAGAAAAGGGCGAGGCGATGCTCGACGAGCTCAACGGAATGTTTGCGTTTGTGATTTACGACTCGCGACGCAAGCGACTGTTCGGCGTGCGCGACCGCGTGGGTATCAAACCGCTTTACTACGTCGAACAACCGGGATTATTTGCGTTTGCTTCGGAACTCAAGAGCTTACTGACGCTACCCACGATCGATCGCGAGCTGGACTTCCAAAGTCTCTATCACTACATGACGCTGCTGTTCGTTCCCGGCGAACGAACGATCTTCAGCCGTATCAAACGTCTTCCCGCGGGTCATTACTTCACCTTTGATTTATCGTCGCGTGAACTGTCGATTCAACGCTACTGGAAACTAAGAACCGATCGCGCCGAACACAATCGATCCGAAGCCGAATGGACGGAGATCATTCGCCACGAACTGCGCGAGGCAGTGC
The DNA here is from genome assembly GCA_035603895.1 of Pyrinomonadaceae bacterium. Lineage (GTDB taxonomy): Bacteria > Acidobacteriota > Blastocatellia > Pyrinomonadales > Pyrinomonadaceae > PSRF01. The sequence continues at coordinate 8,654 of DATNJO010000029.1, read as the reverse complement.
GGCGCTGGACTTTGAGTGATGTTCCCGTTGGTTGCTCGCTATCCGGTGGTTTGGACTCGACTACGGTTGTCGCACTGCTCAGCGAAATGGGCTATGGTCCGATCAAAACCTATTCGCTGGGGTTCGCCTCCAAAGACGAAGCTGCGTGGAACGAACTTCATCTCGCACGAAAAGTGGCCGAGCGTTTTCACACCGAACACCACGAGATCATTCTGCAACCGGAAGATCTGCTGAACGATCTCGTGCAGATGGTCTGGCATCTCGACGAGCCTTACGCCGGCGGTCTGCCGTCGTGGTACGTGTTTCGGATGATGGCCGAGGATGTGAAGGTCGGGCTTACCGGAACCGGCGGCGACGAACTCTTTGGCAACTATGGAAAGTTCTCGCCGTTTGAAGTCAGTCCGATTTTGAAGCTTGCGACCAATCATCCGGGCCTGGCTCGTGCGGGCGCGAACCTGCCGTCGTTCGTGTGGTCGGGCTGGCGCAAGGCGGTTGATTTTATGCCCGTTTCGGCGCGACAGAAGGATCGGTTGTCGCAGTTGGGTGAGATCTGCCGCGCGCCGTTTGGCAGTCACTATTACGCGAATCAGGTTTATCTGAGCGATGCGCGCAAACACGCGTCCGTATTCAATGGCAAGTTTTCCGAACTGGAAGAAACCGCGGCGTACCTGCAACGCTTGTTTTACGAAGCGCAAACCGAAAGCTTTCGTGACGGCGTTGCATACGTCGATTTTCAGACTCAATTGCCGGAAGAGTTTTTGATGATGACCGATCGGTTCTCAATGGCTCATTCGCTTGAAGCGAGAGTGCCATTTCTCGATCACGAGTTTATCGAAACGGTTTTCAGTATTCCGGCTTCAACCCGCACTCGGGCGGGAGATTTAAAATACTTGCTGAAGAACGCGGTCGGAGATTTGCTGCCGCCGGATTTACTCAGCGCGCCAAAGAAAGGATTCGTCATTCCGATCAGTTTGTGGTTACGCGATCGATTGCGCCCGCTCGCTGAGAAATTGTTGTCCGCCGAACGTCTGAAGCAACAAGGAATTTTCAGACCGGCATTTTATGCGTCGTACGTCGCGCCGCATCTCGAAGGCCGCGCGGATTACACATGGCAGGTTTGGGCCGCGCTGATGTTTCAGTTGTGGCACGTGGTTTTTGTCGAGCAGGGCGCCGTTGAGAAGCCTTCGTATTCCTGGCGCGACTTGATTTAGGAAGCTTTGACAGGATTTGCAGAATGGACAAGATGGCTATTTCCTGAGGCAATCTTGTTAATTATGTGAATCCTGTCCACTATCGAGTTTACGAATAACCAGAATCGTTATGAGACCGGCAGCCATCGAGCTCCTTCGCTCTCCAAACTCGCGTTCCCCGCTGAAAATCAAATCGATCACCGAAGAGCAAGACGGCGAGATCAAATCCGGTGAGTTGATTGCGGAGGATTCCGGAGACGTTTATCCGATAGTTAACTTTCTTCCGCGGTTTGTAATTGACGACGCTTACACCGCGAGTTTTGGCGAACAATGGAATCGCTATCGCCGCACGCAGTTGGATCGTTTCAATGGGACGACGTTGAGCCGCGATCGACTGTTCGAAGGGACGGGTTGGAAGCCTGACGAATTGATCGGACAGAACGTGCTGGAGGCCGGTTGTGGTGCGGGACGTTTCACGCAGGTGTTACTGGACGCGGGCGCGAAACTTTGTTCGCTCGACTACAGTTCGGCGGTTGATGCCAGTTGGTCGAATAATGGCCCGAACGAACGACTGACATTGGTCCAGGCGGACCTTTTCAAAATTCCCTTCCCGCTCGATTTCTTCGACAAGGTGTTTTGTTATGGAGTGTTGCAACACACACCGGATCCGAAGCGTGGGTTCATGTCGCTGCTGCCGCACTTAAAATCGGGCGGCAAACTCGCGGTCGATCTGTATCGGAAGACTCCGTGGATTACGCGCTGGACGGCGAAGTATTGGTATCGGCCGGTCACACGCAGGATGTCGCGTGATCGGTTGCGTCGGTTCGTTGAATGGTATATCCCGCGGTGGATACCGATCGATAACGCGTTGCAAAGAGTGCGTGTGTTGCGTTATGCGGTTCCGGCGATCGTGCCCTGTTGGAACTACACCGGGATGTTGCCGCTGACGTCCGAACAGATCGAGAGTTGGGCCATTCTCGACACGTTCGACGCGCTCTCTCCCCGATACGATTCTCCCCAAACTGAAGAAACTCTCTCCGCGTGGTGCGCCGAAGCCGGTCTTGAAGACGTCCAAATCCAGGTCGCGGGAAACGGGTTGGTCTGCAATGCCCGTAAGCCTTAGCCACAAGAAGCACAAGAGGCACAAGAGATATAAGAGACATTAGAAGGGTTCGTGAAATACCTTTATGCTTCTTGTGCCTCTTGTGCTTCTTGTGCCTCTTGTGGCTAACTGCGAACGATGTTGACTGTACTGCACATCAGCACGACTGATAACTCCGGCGGCTCGGGGCGCTCGGCGTATCGTGTGCACACGGGTCTTAAAGAGTTGGGAGTGGGCTCGCGAATGCTCGTGGGCCGGAAAGTTACCGACGACAACGACGTTCTTCCGATCGCGCCGGACGGATTCAACGCCGCCGCGGATCGTTTCTTCAGTCGAGCGCTCGGGCGCCTAAGCTGGCAATACTTATTTTTTCCTTCGTCGTTCCGCTTGCTGCGCCATCCGTGGTTCAAAGAAGCCGATGTAGTTCAGCTATACAACACTCACGGAAATTACTTTTCACACACAGTGTTGCCACTGTTGAGCCGGCGGCGGCCCGTGGTTTGGCGACTTTCCGACATGTGGCCGATGACCGGCCATTGCGCTTATTCGTTTGACTGCGAACGTTGGCGAACAGGCTGCGGCTCTTGCCCGATTCTTTCCGATCCGCCGGAACTTTATCGCGACACCACCGCGACGCTGTGGAAGATCAAGAACTGGTCTTACTCGCGTTCCGATCTGACGATTGTCGCGCCTTCAAAATGGATCGCGGGGCTCGCGGCTGAAAGCCCGCTGCTGGGCCGATTTCCCGTCCACATAATTCCCAACGGACTTGATACGAGTGTCTTCGCGCCGGTTGCTAAACAAGAGGCGCGTGAATCTCTACAAATCACTCCGTCTGAACGCGTCGTGTTATTCAGCGCGGAGTCACTAACCGATCGACGCAAAGGCGGAGCGTACCTACAGGCCGCGATCAAACGTCTCGCGGAAACCGAACAGAACCTTACCGTGCTGATGGTCGGAGGAAACGGAAGTCACATCGACATGCCCGTCTCAGTGCGTACCAGAGTCACCGGAAGGATCGACGACGATTGCGCGCTCGCAAAAATTTATTCGGCTGCGGATGTGTTTGTGTTACCGACGTTAGCCGAGAACCTTCCCAACGTCGCGTTGGAAAGCATGGCTTGCGGAACACCGCCGGTCATTTTTGACGTTGGCGGATGCAGCGACGCAGTGCGTCATCTGGAAACCGGTTACCTCGCGCGGTATGCAGATGGCGAAGATCTGGCTGGTGGCGTTAGTCTGTTATTGAACGACGACGAACTGCGATCGCGCTTGAGCAGACGATCGCGTGAGGTAGCTACGTCGGAATACGGAATCGAATTACAGGCGAAAAGATTTTTCTCGCTTTACCAGCAGGTCACAGAAAAAGTTCCTGTAAATCCCGCGATCGAGCTACGGGATTTACAGGACTCAATTGACAGCTAGCCAAGCTACGGACAGCTCGGCATATTCTGGACCTGCAGGTTGCCGGCGTCGTCAATCACCAACTTCCGGCAAATCAACCCGTTCGGAGACTTCAAAACGAGTCCCTGGCCCGGCCGGCCAACTACAACCTGGCCGTTGTCGTGAACGGTCAACGTTGGACGGTCTTGATTATCAACCACCGCAAGGGCCTTGGTATTGACCGCGGTCGATTTACCCTGGACCGTTAGAGTATTACCAGTACTCGCCAAATGGTTGATTCCGATTTCTCCTGTATGTGCTATCTGCAACCGGCGAACGGGCCCGATGAAATTCGGCGAAGTCGCGATCTCCAGCGTGCCTGTTCCGAGCTGTGGCCCGTTGAACGAGTAGATTCCGGCCGTTCTGTGATCGACGCCTCCCATCGCCCAGTTGTAGAAGTTGAGCACACCAACTCTGTCGCCAGGATTCGGAACAGTACCTCCGAGACCGAGATAGGCCGCGGCTCCAGTTAGACGGCCGTCGATAGCGACGAACCGGCCAACGAAGGCACCGGTAGTTCCATCGTCATTGAAGATCGGTGTGTGAGTACCAAACCCGACGTTGTTGTCCGAATCGAAAAAGATGTCGCGTGCAGCCAATGCCGCTTCCACACTACCTGGCCCAGGCGTTGGAGTCGGCGTCGGATCGGGATCAGGGTTATCTGCCGGCAGGCCAAACGCTTCAACTTCCACGACGGTGCTGCTCGGAATTTTCGCGCCATGAATCAAAACCCGAATTCTGTCAGTGGTAATGTCACCAAAGGTGAACTTTTTCCAAACCAGATTGTTGTTGATTACCGACGCACCCGGGATAGTCACCCAGGCTGAGCCGTTCCAGGACTGCACTTCGAAACTTGTAATGCCGTTGTTGAAGAACGCCATCGTTGGTGTGGGCTCCGCGGGATTCCACCAGGTGTCTTGTTGGGTAAATACACTGACCTCATCGATGATCATCGGCTCAGTGAAGTTGATCTGGATCCAGTCCGGAAAAACGCCGGGCGTTTCGTCGCGCCAACCGCCACCTGACGTTAGATTAATTCCTTTGCGATCTCCGTCGATCACGGCATCGGGCGCGTAGTTATCGGCAGTGGATGAAGCACTGGCGATACCGCCATTCTCAGCAGCCGCTACGTTGATCCGATCCGCAGGCTGAGCAGTGGCGCTGGATGCTAACGCCACTAGTGGGGAAAACAGAATCAGTATCAGACTCAGCAGGTAATTCTCTTGTTTCAAAGCTCTTCCCTCCTGTATTTGTGGAGAACTAGCGAGTAGTCCGTTAGGACCACTCGACCGCACGCATTCCTGCATACAGCGAAAGGATTCATCCGTTGAGTTGTATTGTTTGCCTGGACTCTTGTTGCTGGAAGACCCTTTCCTTGATCGCGTCAATTGCGGGGAGACACTAAAGTGGTATCCTTTGCGTCATTGTGCGGGGGTCACAAGACCAACTAAGGACCTTCGGAGTTTAGCACAGTAAAATAATTCTCGGAGTGACAAAGTTTGTCGCTTCGTGACCAACGTGGTCCAACATGGCACACTTTCACCTAATCGGAATTTGCGGCACCGCGATGGCTTCACTCGCTGGCATGCTGCAAGCACGCGGACATCGGGTAACGGGATCTGATGAGAACGTTTATCCACCGATGTCCCTAATGTTAATGACTCTGGGCATCGAAGTGTTACAAGGTTATCGTGCAGAACACCTCAATCCCGTTCCTGATTGCGTGATCGTCGGCAATGCGATCCCACGCGGAAATCCGGAAGTTGAAGAGACGCTCAATCGCAAATTGCTTTATCGATCGCAGGCGGAAGTTGTTAAGGAAGAATTTATTCGCGGCCGTCACTCACTCGCAGTCGCGGGCACGCACGGAAAAACTACGACGACGAGCATCGCCGCGTGGGTCATGGATCAAGGTGGACTTGACCCAACTTTCCTCATCGGCGGTGTCGCGCAAAACTTCGGCACGAGTTTTCGCGTGACTGACAGCGACTATTTCATCATCGAAGCTGACGAATACGACACTGCTTACTTCGACAAAGGTCCAAAGTTCATGCACTACCTGCCTGAACTCGCCATCGTCAACAACATCGAATTCGATCACGCTGACATCTACCACGATCTCGACGCGGTGAAGTTGGCCTTTCGTCGTTTTATGAATCTCGTGCCGTCGAATGGACGACTCATTGTTGGTTGGGACAGCCCACACGTGCGTGCCGTGGTTGAATCTTTTGGCGCGAGGCTTTTTACGACTCTCGAAAAGTTTGGCACTCGAGACGACGCGAAGTGGCAGATTCGCAATGCCGACTTCAGCGGCGGACTTTCAAAGTTTGAAGTTGTTCGCGAAGGTCAGGTGTGGGGAAACTTCGAGACGCCGCTGCTCGGTGAGTTCAATCTATTGAACTGTCTCGCGGTGATCATCGCCGCGGATGCCTGGGGAGTGAGCCGCGAACAAATTAAAGACGCGCTTTCAACTTTCAAGAACGTCAAGCGGCGTGCGGAAGTGCGCGGAGAACAAAAGGGCGTCGTTGTTATCGACGACTTTGCACATCATCCGACTGCTGTCAGAGAAACGTTGCGTGCCTTGCGTTCGCGTTATGCCGACCGCCGCTTGGTTGCGATCTTCGAACCGCGCTCGTGGTCCTCGCGCCTGGCAGTCTTTCAACAAGACTATGCTAATGCATTCGCCGCCGCCGACTATGTTGTGATTGCGAGTGTCTTTGATAGTCACAAGGTCACAGAAAAGGGACGCGCGCTTGATACGAATCAATTGATTGAAGCGATTTTGAAACAAGGCAAGCCCGCGTTTGCCCTTCCCGATGCGGATCAGATCGTGGCACACATCGTGCCCGAATTACGCACCGGCGATGTGGTTGCGATTATGTCCAACGGCGGTTTTGGAGGTATTCACGACAAGATTCTCACGGCACTCGAATAGTATTCAGCCCGCCGGTGTTAACTAATCTCACGCACACACTTTAACGAACTATTCGTAACGCTCTCGCAGATATAGTCCGGTAAAAGCCTCTCCCGGTGTGCTGGAGGTTCCCCCTCAAGTGAAAAACTTTTCTATTTTTGAGCAGGCACTCAAATTCTCAGGCGTCGAACAAACCGAGAACCTCGGCGAAATGGCCAGTCTCGCCCGGCGTGATTTTGCCGATCGTGAGAGTTTTATCTGTCACACGACTACGGCCTCGGTCGAGTACGCTTGCCTGTTAATCGAGAATGCGGTTCTGCTCCGTACAAATCGCGCCGGTCGGGTCTACGCGGGCGTGGAAAAACTCTCATCACTGCAACCGATCATCGATCGCTACATGCGCATCGCTGATGTTTCCGAGACTGTGTATCTTCTTGGTCAGGACGACTGGCGTCCGCCGCGACATCCGAATATCCGGCTGATTGGTTTGAACGCTGATTTTCGTCTTGCGCGCGAGTGGTTTGTGATCGCTCAGTCGCCGTCGTTGAACTGTGCGTTGGTGGCGTTTGATGAAACTGGTCAGGACAGTTTGCCCGAACAGCTCAGGTACTGGGCGCTGAAGTCGAGCAATCCGTTAGTAGTTCGTGGATTGGCGAACGCTGTCGACGGGGTGATCGACTGGACGCTTGCCGCCTGATTCTTTCAGCGACGGCAACGGCGGATGAACCTCAACATGTGCCGTCAACACTCGCCTGATCCTCGCCGGCAAAAACTTCTTCGCAATCAGTGCCGTCGATCCGACGAGTTCTACTACGTCTCCGCCACCGCGCCAGTGTTGTCGCACCACCAGTGGATCGGTAACGGTCATCAGCCGCAATAACGAGATCGCGATGAGATACGCATCGTCGACCTGGCCCACGAACGGCAGCATGTCGGGAATGAAGTCGAGCGGGATGAAGGCGTAAAGAATTGCGCCCGCCACCAAAACCCTTTCTGTCTTCGGTACGCGCGGGTCGACCATCAAACGCCCGCTGAGCAGCAGCAGGTTCGGAACGAACATCAGCAGGTTTTTCATGCGGCTTCGCAGCTTTACTTCTGACATGCCACACATTATACAGATTACGCAATGGACATTCTCGAACGAATTCGCCAACGCGCGGCTTCCAGACCTCAACACATCGTACTTCCCGAAGGTAACGATCCTCGGACGGTGGTTGCAGCGGCTCATTGTGTCAATCAACGCCTTGCGCGGATCACGTTGTTGGGCGATGAGAATGTGATCCGGACAACGGCGCGTGAAAACAACCTCGATCTCGGCGGCGTCACGATCGTCGATCATCGACGCGCGGCTGACTTCGACAAGATGGTTTCGCTCTTTCACGATCTGCGGCGTGCGAAGGGTCTGATGGCTGATGAAGCGCGAACGCTCGTGTCCGATCCGTTGTACTACGGAAATCTCATGGTGCGCATGGGCCAGGCTGATGGTTCAGTCGCCGGGGCAACGAACACGACGTCGCACACGGTGCGCGCAGCGTTGCACTGCATCGGCGTGCGCACGGGTTTCAAGCTCGTGTCGAGTTTCTTTCTGATGGCGTTACCGCGAAGCGAGTTTGGTCATGACGGTGCGATGATCTATGCCGACTGTGGTGTCGTGATCGAACCGAGCGCGGCAGAGCTAGCCGAAATCGCATTGGCTGCTGCCGATTCATGCAGAGCGTTGTTGGGCACGGAACCGCGTGTGGCGATGCTCTCTTTTTCAACCAAAGGCAGCGCACGGCATAAATTGATCGATAAAGTCGTAGAAGCCACACGAACTGTGAAAGCGCGCGCGCCGGAGTTGCAGGTTGACGGCGAGCTCCAGGCGGACGCAGCGCTCGTGCCCGCGGTGGCGCAGTCGAAAGCACCCGGCTCGCCGGTCGCCGGACGTGCAAACGTTTTGATCTTCCCGGATCTTCAAGCGGGCAATATCGCTTACAAGTTAACGGAAAGGCTCGCGGGCGCCACC
>DATNJO010000028.1:0-4592 GCA_035603895.1 Pyrinomonadaceae bacterium | reverse complement strand
GTTTCAATCGGCGGCAGAGGTCTATCGCAATCGGGTGTTAGGCGTCGTGATGACCGGAATGGGATCGGACGGAAAAGAGGGCGCGGCCTGGATCAAGTCGCAGGGTGGGCTTGTCTTTACGGAAGCTGAGAGCAGTTGCGTGGTGTATGGTATGCCGGGTGTAGTTATGGAAGCCGGACTGAGTGATAGAAGCGTCCCTCTTGAAAACATGGCCCGCGCCATTAGTGAGGTTGTATGAACCCTAAGGTTCTGATCGTCGATGATTCAGCGCTTTCGCGCCGCACGTTGCGGCGGATCCTCGAAGCCGCTGATTACCCGGTGGTGGAAGCGGAAGACGGAATGACGGCGCTGGAGGTCTACTTCCTGGAAAAACCGAGTCTCGTATTGCTGGATCTGGTGATGAAGGGCATGTACGGGATCGATGTACTCGTGAAGTTGCGTGAGATGGACCCAAAGGCGCTGGTGGTGATCGCAAGCGCCGACATCCAAAGTTCGACGCGCAAGATGGTTGATGAAGCCGGTGCTCTGGGTTTCATTAATAAGCCATTTGTTTCCGAACAAGTGCTTACGGTCGTGGAGACTGCTCTTGCGGAAGGAGCTACCAGTGAAACTAACTGAGCGACAGAGTGACGCTCTTTCCGAACTCATCAACATCGCTTTCGCGCGTACGGGAGCGGCGCTGTCGGAATTGACAGGGCATCGCGTGATGCTCAATCCGCCGGAAGTCGCCATATATCGCACTCAAGAGTTGCGCCCGGTGTTGGGGAAGTTTGTTCCTGGAGACGTGGCTTCAATTCATCAGGTTTTTGCTGGACCGGTCGCAGGCGATGCGTTGTTACTGCTGAACTACGCGGGTGCTGTACAACTCACTGACTTGCTCACAGACGGAAACAATCCGTCTGCTTTTCTCGATGAATCAGCCCGAGAGGTATTGACGGAGGTGGGCAACATTCTCTTGAATGCGTCTCTCGGAATGTTTGGAAACTTGCTGAACGTTCACGTCACCTTCTCCGTGCCGCGCCTTCATCTCGAGACATTGGATGAGTTGCTCGCGTCGATAACGACAAACAAAACCGAAATGCATTACGCCCTCGTGATCTATACGGCGTTTCAGATTCGCGACAGTTCGGTGAAGGGGTTTCTGGTCATAGTGTTGAGTGTTGATTCTCTCGATCGCCTGATTCACGAAGTCGATGCCTGGGAGGCACAGCAGAGTAATTGACCACAACAAGCTCCAAGGAAATATTACTCAACGCTGCCGTCTCGCACTTGATGCACGACTTGGCGGCGCAGGGGATTATTACCACTGATAATGAATTGAACGTCGTCGAGTGGAACCACTGGATGGAGGAGCGCACGGGAAAGCGTGCAGGTGATGTAATTGGAAACAATCTGCTCGCGTTGTTTCCGGAGTTGACCGCGCGCCGTCTCAACCGAAATTACAAATGGGCGCTTGAAGGTCAGGTGCGGGTGTTGTCACAGGCGTTGCACGGTTATTTGCTGGCGATGCCGGTTGTTTCCGGCGAGCATGGATACGAACAGATGCAGCAAGCGGTGCGAATTTCGCCGCTGAGTCATGATGGAGAAGTAATCGGCACGCTTACGATTATCGAAGACGTTACGGAACGTGTGGCGCGTGAGGCTGAGTTGCAAGCGCAGATTGAAGCGCGCTCGCGGCTTTTGTCGAGTGAGAAGTTAGCGCGCAACGAAGCGGAGCGGGCAAACCGTTTGAAGGATGAATTTCTCGCTACGATCTCGCACGAGCTGCGCAATCCGTTGAATGCGATCCTCGGTTGGGCCCACATGTTGCGCCTCGGCAAACTCACTCCGCCGAATGTAGAACGTGCAGTCGAGACGATTTATCGAAACGCGAAATCGCAGGCGCAGTTGGTTTCGGACCTGCTCGACGTGTCGCGCATTATTTCCGGAAAGCTGCGGCTTGATGTGCGTCAGGTCGATCTGCTTTCCATCGTCAACGCGGCGATAGATTCGATTCGTCCTGCTGCCGAGGCCAAAAGTATTCGGCTGCAAACGATGTTGGATCCGGCGGCTGGTCCGATCTCCGGCGACGCCGATCGGTTGCAGCAGATCGTTTGGAACCTGTTGACGAACGCAGTCAAGTTCACGCCGAAGGGCGGCCGGATACAAGTCAAGGTGCAGCGCGTCGATTCGCACGCGGAGATCGTGGTGAGCGATTCGGGTGTCGGTATCAACAAAGAGTTTCTGCCTTACGTGTTCGATCGTTTTCGTCAGGCGGATGCGAGTATTACGCGAACACAGTGTGGTCTCGGGCTTGGGCTTTCCATCGTTCATCAACTGGTGGATCTTCATGGTGGCAGCGTGAGCGTTCGCAGTGATGGAGAAGGGAAGGGCGCTACCTTTACGATCAGTTTGCCGTTTGTCGGTGTGATTAGTGATCCGAAGGAGACTGAGGCCGCAAGTGCAGCTTACAGTGATGGGATAGTTTCTTTGGACGGTTTGCCCTCGCTTCAGGGGTTGAAGGTACTCGCGGTTGATGATGAGGCAGATACGCGCGAGTTGATTCGCGAGGTGCTGAAGGAGTGTGGCGCTGAAGTGATACTTAGCTGCTCCGCCGCCGAAGCTCTGGAAGCTCTCGAGCAACACAAGCCTGACATTTTGATCAGTGATTTGGGAATGCCAGATGAAGATGGTTATTCACTGATCACAAAGATTCGCGCACTGCCATCGGAGCGTGGCGGACACATTCCTGCGGCCGCCCTCACTGCCTACGCCCGCGCCGAAGATCGTATGCGCGTCCTGCGCTCCGGCTTCCAATTTCACCTTCCCAAACCAGTGGATTCCGCCGAGCTCGTGACCGTCGTCGCCAGCCTCGCCGGCCGCGCGTACAAGAGTTAAGTAGACAGGATTTACAAGAGTTACATGATTTCTTAAAGAGTGGGACGTTACACCTCACTTATACGCGCGACCGACAGCCTTTGGATTTCGCCGCGCGCGTGATTGTTGATATGCTGTCGCCGACCAATCACCCAAAATATGTTAGAGAACCCTGGCTCACTCAATATCTTCGCAATCCTGAGCATCGGACTCGTGTTTGGCTTGAAACACGCCACCGAGGTCGATCACGTCGTTGCGATCACTACGATCGTGAGCCGGCATAAAAACGTTTTTCGTTCGTCGGTGGTTGGCGCGTTGTGGGGCATGGGCCACACGACTGCGCTGCTGGTGGTAGCAGTGATTGTGTTGTCGTTGCGCATCGCGATTCCGGAGCACGTGAGCGCGTGGCTGGAGTTCGGTGTCGCCCTGATGATCATTGGGTTGGGAATCAGCGCGCTGTGGCGGCTGCTGCGGACCAATTCACAGGTCCACGTACACCAGCACAAACACGACGGCGTCTCGCATACGCACGTTCACTTCCACGAACACGAAACGAAACATGAACCGAGCACGCCTGCTCATCATTCACATAACGTTTCGCGCGTCGGTTGGAAACCGGTTCTGGTCGGCATGGTCCACGGCCTTGCCGGATCGGGTGCGTTGACGCTGCTTGTACTCACGCAGATCAGTTCGCCGTGGCTTGGTCTCCTGTATGTATTGACGTTTGGCTTCGGATCGATCGCGGGCATGCTCCTGATGTCCGGTTTAATCGGTTTACCTTTCGCTATCGCCTCAGCGAAATTGACTCACATCCATCACGGACTACAAACAGCAGCCGCTGTGCTCAGCATCTGCTTTGGCGTTTGGTACGCCTTCAGAGCTGGCGCGGGCACTCTGTTTTAATCGCTGAAGAAATCCCCCATTGACCTCTACTCAAAGGAGAAACACTCATGATCCACAAGAACCTCTACCGCACGTTCGCGCTGCTTTTTCTAATCACCCTTATCGCCTGTGGGACAGCATTCGCTAATCCGCCAACCATCTCGATCGCCGAAGCACGTAGTTTGCCGTTGGGCACAGTTGTCACGATTGACGGCTCCGTCACTGTACCTTCCGGCGCCTTCAATTCGAGCACCTTCGAGCAGGGCTTTGCCATTCAGGATCGAACCGGTGGCATTTACGTCAGCACGCCTGACAATCTCGGCTTCGCGCCGCGGCAACAGGTGCGCGTTACGGGCACACTCGCCGACGCTGTGCAGCCGGGCCTGCTGGCCCTGGTAGATGTTACAGCGACCAAAGCTCACGGCGCTGGTCCAAAGGTGCGTCCGCAACCGGTTGCAACGGGAGACGTGGGCGAAGGGACCGAAGGCTCGATCGTCCGCATCACGGGAACGATCTCGCAACCGATCTTCAACGACCTGCCGTTTGGCTTCATCATCGTCGTCAACGACGGCTCCGGCGAAGTCAACGTGTTTGTTAGCGCTTCGACTGGTATCGACGTGAGCGGTCTGACTCAGGGACAAACGATCGAGGTGACGGGTTTCAGTAGCCAGTTTGCGGATCACTTCGAAGTCGACCCACGGTTTCAGTCCGACATCAGACTCGTGCCGTGAGTTTGCCAGCAGTGCCTCGTATCTCGTAATCTTACGCGCCACAAAAATAACGGGATAGAGGAGCAAAATGATTCTTCGCGCGACGTCCGTCGCGGGCTTCATTGTCTTCGCGGCGATTGCCTG
>DATNJO010000027.1:0-2173 GCA_035603895.1 Pyrinomonadaceae bacterium | reverse complement strand
TTCCTCGAAAGACACCAAACCGGTCACGGGCGACCCGGCAATCGACGACGCGATCTGGATTGCGCGCAACGCGTTGGCCCATTACTACCAGGATTACGAAGACTACGATCTGCTGACTTACCCGATCATGTTTGAGACGGGTGTCGGCGAAGCAGATCCGATCGACATCATCCGCATCAGTCCCGAAGACGCAAAACAACTGATCGACGAACGAGCCACAGGTTGTCAGAAACTCGCTGGTTCGGCGTTGGGCCACTTCGGTGCGTTTCTCGCGCGGCAGTGGCGGCAAAACGACATCTTGTGGGGCCGGCTCGATGGCGCCGAACGAATCATCTCGGCGCTCTTGCCGAACCATCCGTTTCGCCAACAACTGGTCGGCGAAGCGCAGGCGCAGATCATCTGCGAAACGATCGAACCGATGGGCAAGAACGAACGGAACGCGCTGTTGGCGGAGTCGCTGATGCGCACCCGTACGCGAAAGGCAGAGTCGTCACAACTCGACCAGTTCATGCGCCGTCTGCGAGAGAACACTGCCAGCAATCCCGAACTCGGTCAACGATTGAAAGAGTTAATCGACCCGACCGAACTACGCGATTATTACGAAGACAACTTTCGCACGCGCAGCAAACTGGAACCGGAAAGCACGATGCGTTCGGCCGCGCGCGCTACGACGGTCATCGGCAAGATACTCGAGTCGATGTCGAGGAAACGCGGCGTGAACAGCAAGTATTCGTTGTGGATCATTCGTTTGGGCCAGATCTTCTGGTCGCTGGTGGAAGTCGCGGTGCCGCAGAGTTTTCCTGATTTGATCTTTCGTCACTGGCTGAAGCTGGTTTACTTCCTCGAGCTGTTGCTGGTGGCCGGCAGCACGTTGTTGCTCGCGAAGGAAGTGCAGCAGTTTGCGTTGACGGCGTTTGGCATTACGGCCGGCGTGCACCTGGCGGTGGTGCTGTTGCGCGACATGATCGAAAGCAAAAACCGTTGGATGAATCTCGGCAAAGCGATCGGTGCGGCGGTCCTGGTGGGGGTGATCATTATCGGCGGCTTGTCAGTGTCGGCGATGTTGGGTGGAACCTTCGGCTGGAATGTTCTTTGGACCGTCAGGAATTTTCATTTCACGGAGCCCGGCTGGGGCTTTAACTTGAAGACCCTGACGCGTGTACTATTGATTCTGCTTATCGCGTTTGTGTTCCTTTGGTCGATTCGTAAAGACTTGAAAGCATTTTTCAATAGGAGTTGAGGACGTGCCCAGTTTTCGCTTCGTACAATTCGACGTTTTCACCGACAAAGCTTTCTGCGGCAATCCGCTCGCGGTCTTTCCGGAAGCGGAAGGCATCAGCGACGAACGCATGATGCAGATCGCGCGTGAGATGAATCTGTCCGAGACGGTGTTTGTGCTACCGGCTGATAAGGAGAATGTGCTGCGTCGTCTGCGCATCTTCACACCGATGCGCGAGATTCCGTTCGCGGGCCATCCGATCGTCGGCACGTGGACCGCGCTCGCGCAGGAAGATGTGGTGCCGTTGCCCGAAGGTGGCACTGGTTGGCAACGCATCTTTCACGAAGTCGGCATCGGCGTGTTGCCCGTCGATATTGAATTTAAAGACGGGAAGCCGGTGCAGGTGGAGATGACGCAGGGGAAGTTTCAGATTCTCGCCGAGATCGACGACGGGCAGGAACAAGCGGAACTCGCGCGCGCGTTGGGACTTGCGCGTGAAGATCTCGACGAGAGTTTGCCGATACAGGTGATCACGACCGGCTTGTCGTGTCTGGCGGTGCCGGTTCGTTCGTTAGCCGATCTGCGCGACGTCCATATCAATTCAAACTTGCTCGCCGAGATTTACCAGCGTCATGGAGGAACTGGTTGCCATGCGTTCACGCGCGAGACGTTGGAAGTCGGCGCATCGCGTGCACACGCGCGGTTCTTTGCGCCTGCGGACAACATTCCGGAAGATCCGGCGACGGGTAGTGCGTGTGGTGCGCTCGGCGCGTACCTGGTTCATCATGGCGGCTTGAACCTGGAACCGGAAGATGGGCGTTATAAGTTTGTGATTGAACAGGGCGATTTTATTCATCGTCCCAGCCGCATCAATCTCAACGTAAAAGGTGCGGCGGGAAATGTTGAAGAAGTGAAGGTAGGTGGACCAGCGGTGCTGGTTGCTCGCGGGGAGGT
>DATNJO010000026.1:0-2629 GCA_035603895.1 Pyrinomonadaceae bacterium | reverse complement strand
GTTGAGAACAGTGGCGCCGGTCTGGATTGAGGGCCGGGCCACTGTTGGACGACGGCTTGATTTTATATCATGGCTCGCCATGTTCAAACCAAAAATCGAAGTCCTGCCCACTGAAGAGATCAGAAAGCACTTTCCGGCCCTGAAACGAGTGCACAACAACTATCAGGTTGCGTATTTCGACGGACCCGGAGGTACGCAGGTGCCGCGGTATGTCGTCGAGCAGATGAGCGACTATCTCTATCACCACAACGCAAACACCCACTGGGCCTATCCGACCAGTGCGGAGACTGATGCGGCCATCGAGCACGCGCGCGAGGTTTGTGCCGGGTTTCTGAACGCGTCGCCGAATGAGATCGCGTTCGGCGCGAACATGACGACGTTGACGTTTCATCTGTCGCGCGCGCTGGGGCTTAATTACTCTGTGGGTGACGAGATTGTCGTCACGGAGCTTGATCATCACGCGAACATCGACACTTGGCGAAGGCTGGCGGTCGAACGTGGTGTGACGATTCAGACCGTTCGGCTCAACACTGAGACGGGTCAGCTTGTTCAGGAAGATCTCGAGCGCTTCATTGGGCCGCGGACTCGCATCGTGGCAATCGGCGCTGCGTCAAATGCACTCGGTACGATTAACGATCTGCCGCGAGTGATCGAGATGGCCCACAACGCGGGCGCGCTGGTTTTTGTCGACGCGGTCCATTCCTCGTCACACGTGCTACTCGACGTGCGCGAACTGGACTGCGATTTCGTCGGCATGTCGGCGTACAAGTTTTACGGACCACACGTGGGGATACTTTGGGGAAAGGCTTCGCTGCTTCAAGAGATCAATTTCCCGAAGCTTGTACCCTCGCCTGAATACGTGCCGGAGAATGCCGAGACTGGAACGCAGAATCAGGAAGGGATGGTCGGCGCGGCGGCGGCGATCGAGTTTTTGGCGTCGCTGGGGAGTAAACCGACGCTGCGCGAAAACCTGCAAAGTGTGTTTGCGGAATTACACGCGCGGAAGATGCGTCTGTTTGCGCGGTTGTGGGATGGTTTGAATTCGATTCCTGGCGTGACAGTTTATGGTCCACCACCGAGTGCGCCACGCACGCCGACAGTCGCGTTTACGATTGCGGGCCGTCCGTCAACGGAAGCCGCGCGTAGTCTGGCGGAGAAGGGTTTGTTCTTATCACACGGAGACTTCTACGCGTGGACGGTCGTGGAACGGTATGGTCTCGCACCCGAAGGATTTATTCGCGCCGGTTGCGCTTGTTACACGAGCGAAGAGGAAATCGAGCGCTTGCTCGAAGCTGTCGCAGGTCTGTGTTAGTCCGTGTCAGTCTGTGGCTGCATTAATGAAATCCGCTAACAAACCGTAGGCAGTGCTCTGCAGGTTTGGACGGTGCGACACGATCGTCAGACCGGGAATCGTATCGAGTTCAAAGTGAATTGCCAGTGAAGTTCCCCGGACACTTCCTAAGGGCTCGTTAGCCGCGATCTGTTCGGGTCTTACTGTCGCGGTAACCGAGCCATCAGCGTTGACCAACGCACGCGTCAGCAGTTTGTACGGCCGTCCTTCCGCGCGTGCCGCCTGCAGTATCGCCGGATCCAGGCTTCGTATTCCCTCGCGGCGCACGGCTCTCGGCGCAAGCGGCGTTTTCAGAACGACACGCGAGATCGCGCACACTTTCATGACCGAGTCCCAACCGTCGACGTCGTGACTCGGATCGGTCTCCGCGACGCCGAGTTCCTGCGCAGTCTTCACACCTTCGGTAAAACTCCGGCCAGCTTCCATCGTTTCGAGAATGATGTTTGTCGTGGAATTGAAAACGCCACTGAAACCACGGATCTTCACAGCCGGAAGAGTCTCGCGAAACAAAGAAAAGACCGGCGCACTGTCGAGCACCGTCGACTCAAACATAAATCGTTTGCTCTGCGCGATCGCGATTTCATTCAACTCGTCATACGCATAAACGATCGGAGCCTTGTTGGCTGTCAGCGTGTGCGCACCGGCTCGCAGCGAAGCGCGCAGGTAGTCGATCGCTGGTTGACCTGTTTCGGGATTGAGTGACGTCGTTTCAAAAACCACATCGGGCTTCGCTCGTTCGAGCCACTCGTTGATGCCGTTCTGCGTTGGCGTTTCATCATTCCCCGCCAACAGCTTTGCCACATCGATCGCCTGCTCGCTCGCACGCCAACCCATCCGGCGCGTCGCGACACCCGCGATCTCCCATTCGATCCCATACCCATCACGCAACTCCGCCGACTTCGCGACCAACAGTCGCGCCAGCGCGCGTCCCACGTTTCCGAATCCGAGGAAGCACAGTCGATATCGTTTCATGTATGATTAGTCCCGCATGAAACAATACCACGATCTGTTGAGATCGATCCTGGAGAATGGCACCGAGCACAGTGACCGCACGGGTGTCGGCACGATCTCGCACTTCGGGTTTCAAACAAGATTCGATCTGCGCGAAGGTTTTCCGATTGTCACCACGAAGCGCGTTCCGTTTCGATGGGTGGCAGAGGAGTTGTTCTGGTTTTTGTTCGGCGACACGAGTGAGACGAATCTGCGTGCAAGAGGTGTGGATATTTGGGCCGAGTGGGCCGACGACGAACACACGTCCAAGTTTGGACGGCCGGCAGG
>DATNJO010000025.1:0-3432 GCA_035603895.1 Pyrinomonadaceae bacterium | reverse complement strand
AGCACGATGACTATTTTCGCCGCGATGGGCGTGATGATCACTTCGGCTGCGGTCGTGATCTATCCACACATGAAACCGGAAGAGCTTTGGGATCCGATGAAACTCGTCGGCCAATTTCAAAGTGTGCCCGTGATTGCAATCTCGATGTTCACGGTCGTAGTTGCCACGCTTGCCGTAAACATCGCCGCGAATGTCGTCTCACCGGCAAACGACTTTGCCAACGCGTTTCCAAAATGGATCTCGTTCCGCACCGGCGGATTGATCACCGGCATCGTCGGCATACTGATGCAACCGTGGCGCCTGCTCGCCGATCCATCCGGTTATATTTTTGCCTGGCTGGTTGGCTACTCCGGCGGTCTCGGATCCATCGGCGGAGTCTTGATCGCCGACTACTGGCTGGTGCGCAGGAAACGTTTGGAACTCGGCGATCTCTATCGCAGAGAAGGCACCTACACCTACAGCAGCGGTTGGAACTGGCGCGCCGTCATCGCCACACTCCTCGGTTGCGCGCTCGCCTGGATCGGCCTCGTTGTGCCCGGCTTAAGGCCGTTGTACGACTACGCCTGGTTCGTTGGATTCGGCGCAGCCGCGATTGCTTATCTGCTGCTGATGAAGATATAAACAAGACATCTTTGAACTGACGAGGACTCGCTCATGCCACGCACCGTTAAATGCGGACTAATTCAATGTACGAATGCAGCGCCGACTGACGCGCCGATCGAAGAGATCAAGCGGCTGAACATCGAGAAGCACTTGGCATTTCTCCAGCAGGCCGCCGAACAGGGCGTGCAGATCATCTGCATGCAGGAAGTTTTTACGACGCCTTACTTCTGCGCCGAGCAACAGACGCGCTGGTATGAAGCGGTGGAACGTATTCCCGATGGTCCAACCGTGCGCTTGATGCAGGAAGTGGCAAAAGAACACGGCATGGTGATCATCGTGCCGATCTACGAAGAGGAGATCACCGGCGTTTATTACAACACCGCCGCGGTGATCGATGCTGATGGCAAGTACCTCGGCAAGTATCGGAAGAACCACATTCCACACGTCAATCCGGGTTTCTGGGAGAAGTTTTACTTTCGTCCGGGCAATCTCGGTTATCCGTGTTTTGATACTGCTTTCGCGCGCGTCGGCGTGTACATCTGTTACGACCGGCACTTTCCGGAAGGCGCGCGGGCGCTCGGCTTGAACGGCGCGGAGATCGTGTTCAATCCGTCGGCGACTGTGGCCGGGCTATCTGAGTATCTGTGGCGGCTGGAACAACCCGCGCATGCAGTGGCGAACGGTTATTTCATCGGCGCGATCAATCGCGTCGGACACGAGCAGCCGTGGAACATCGGCGAGTTTTACGGACAGAGTTACTTCTGCGATCCGCGTGGACAGTTTCTCGCCGAAGCGCCGCGTGACCAGGATGCGCTGGTAGTTGCGGATCTCGATCTCGACCAGATTCGCGAAGTGCGGAACACGTGGCAGTTCTATCGCGACCGGCGACCTGATACGTATGGTTCACTCGTAGCCGATTAAGATTCATAGGAGCAAGTTCATGGATTTATCCATCACTGTAAACGGCATGAAGTTCCCCAATCCGTTCGTGTTGGGTTCGGGTCCGCCCGGAACGAATGCGCGCGTGCTCGCGAAGTCGTATGACGCCGGCTGGGGTGGCGCTGTCGCCAAGACTGTCAGCCTCGAATCCGCGAAGGTCGTGAACGTCGTGCCGCGTTATGGAAAACTCCGTTCGCGCCGCACTGGCGAAGTGATCGGTTTTGAAAACATCGAGTTGATCTCCGATCGGCCGATCGATGTTTGGCTCGACGAGTTTCGCCAGGTCAAGAAGGAGTATCCGAACCATATCCTGATCGCGTCGATCATGGAAGAGTATGAGAAGAGCCGCTGGCAGGAACTCACGCGCATGGTCCAGGACACGGGTGTCGATGGTTTTGAACTCAACTTCTCGTGCCCGCACGGCATGACCGAACGCAAGATGGGTTCGGAAATGGGCGAGCACCCGGACCTGACTCAAGAAGTCACGAGTTGGGTGACCGAGGTTGCGAAGATTCCCGTGTGGGCCAAGATGACGCCGAACATCACAAACATTCGCGAACCTGCGCAGGCAGCGGTGGCTGGTGGCGCGGTCGGTATTTCGGCGATCAATACGATCCTGTCAGTGATTGGCGTCGACCTCGATACGTTACGCCCGATGCCGACGGTTGAGGGGCATTGTGTTCCGGGTGGTTATTCAGCACAGGCCGTGCGGCCGATCGCGTTGCGCATGGTGAGTCAACTCGCGCTCGGACTTCCCGAAGATGTCAGCATCAGCGGTATCGGCGGCATTGAAAATTCTCACGACTCACTCGAGTTCATGCTACTCGGCGCTTCGACCGTTCAGATTTGCACGGGCGTGATGCTGCAAGGCGTGAAGATGATCGACGAGCTGAAAGAAGGCGTCGAGAAGTTCATGACCGACAAGGGTTTTGAATCAGTGCAGGAGATGGTCGGCAAGAGCCTGCCCTACTTTTCAACGCACATGGACCTCGTGCAGAAGATGAAAACCGCGAAGCGCTCGAAAGCCGGCGAAGCGAGCCGCGATAACGAGTGGGCACAAAAGGATATTACTGAGAAGACCGCGGAGCTCACTTCAAATTAAAGCCACAAAGAAGCGCAGAGACCCCGTTTTGAGTTCAGCCTTTAGGCTGTCCCGCGTGCAAGCTAAAGCTTGAACTCAAAACGGGGTCTCTGTGCCTTTTTGTGGCTTAACTGAACTCTGCGATCACGGGAGCGTGGTCTGAAGGGCGCTCCCACCTCCGTGGCTCTATGTCGATCCAGGTCTTCACACTGCGCGGAACGAGGGAGTCGGTGATCCAGATGTGATCGATGCGCAGTCCGAGGTTGCGGCGAAATGCTCCCGCCCGATAATCCCACCACGTAAACTGCCCAGCCTCTTCCGTGTGTAGACGAAACGCGTCTGTAAAACCCCAATCTTTAATGTCCTGCAACGCGGTGCGCTCTGGTTCGCTGAACATGATTCGACCTGTCCAGAGACGCGGATCGTGCACATCGCGCTCTTCCGGTGCGACGTTGAAATCACCGCACAGCAACACCGGCGTCGTTTTGTCGTACTGAGCGTCGAAGAACTCACGCAGACGCCGCATCCATCCAAGTTTGAAGACAAACTTCTCCGAACCGACCGCTTGTCCATTCGGGATATAGACGTTGACGATGTTGATGCCGTTGAAGCTGGTCGTGATCAGACGTGCTTGCGCTGTACCGTCGTCACCGGGAAAACCGCGATGATCAGTCTCACACGCTCCGCGTGTGAGGATCGCGACGCCGTTGTACGACTGCTGGCCGAAGAGATGGCAGTGATACCCACGCTCCTGAAAGATTTGGACCGGCACTTTGTCGTCCGTACATTTCGTCTCCTGCATGCACAGC
>DATNJO010000024.1:0-7607 GCA_035603895.1 Pyrinomonadaceae bacterium | reverse complement strand
AGAAGCTACGTTGTTAGTCCCTTGTGGAAACTCGAATAGAAGGGTGAACCAATCAGATCTCTAATTCCTCTTGACACGACCCGGCTTCATAGAAGGGTTGCCGCAACCCTGGGTGAAAACGATGAGAGGGGTTTACTACGCTGAAAGCGTTCGCCAGTGGACGCCACTCGCCAACACTTTCAGCGTTGGCACGAAGACATTCTTTATTCCCAGGGTTGCCACAACCCTGGGTGAAACGATGAGAAGGGTTTACTACGCTGAAAGCGTTCGCCAGTGGACGCCACTCGCCAACACTTTCAGCGTTGGCACGAAGACATTCTTAATCCCAGGGTTGCCGCAACCCTGGGCTGAAATTAGTCAACGCCTTCGGCGTTCAGACCAGGACCACCACCACATTTACGGGCGTTTGCCCCAGGTTGGGGATGGAGGTTCCTTGGTTGAACGATCGATGGGGCGCTCTTTGAGCATCCGCATCGCTTCCTGAATTGCCCGCTCGAGTTGTGGATCGCGTCCGGCGATGACTTCCTTGGGCCAGTTTTCGATGTCGATGTCGGGTGCGACACCTTCATTTTCCACCGCCCACTTTCCATCGCGCGTGAAGAAACCACCACGCGGCGCAATCATCGATCCACCATCGATGAACGGCGGCGTGTCGGCCGTGTGGACCAGGCCACCCCACGTACGTTTGCCGATCAGTGGTCCAATCTTGCGGCGGCGGAACATGTAAGGCATCAAGTCGCCGCCGGAACCGGCCATCTCGTTGATGATCATCACCTTCGGTCCCCAGATTCCCGCTGATGGGCTGGTAAACGGATAACGATCGCCGGCGACGTTGTTGAAGTAGCCGTCGAAATCGCGTCCGAGGACGTCGATGATGTAGTCAGCCGCCGAGCCACCGCCGTTGAAACGCTCGTCAACCACCACGCCTTTCTTGTCCTGTTGCGAGAAGTAGTACCGGTTGAAACTGGAGTAGCCGGGCTGACCAGTATTGGGCAGATAAACGTAAGCGAGTTGACCGTCAGAAAGTTTTTCGACGAGGCGACGGTTCGACTCGACCCACGCGCGCGTGCGCAGCCCCGCTTCACTGGCCACCGGAATGACGACAACAGTTCGCGCGCCTTCCATCGTTGGCGTTGTGTTCACGGTCAGTGTCGTTTGCCGATTCGCGGTGCCGTCGAGTAGCCGGTAGATGTTGTCAGGCGCGCGCAATTCGACGCCATTGATCGCGAGAATGTACTCGCCCGTGTTAACCGTCGCTCCTGGAGTTGCGAGCGGAGAACGCAGATCGGGATTCCAACTCTCGTTGTCGTAAATGCGCGTGACTTTGTAACGACCGTTTTCGATCGCGAAGTCAGCGCCGAGCAGGCCACCAACTTGTTGCGGCACTTGCGGCATGTCGCCACCACGAACATACGAGTGACCGATGGCGATCTCCGCGCCCATCATGTCCATCAGGTAATTCAGATCAGCGCGGTGCATGACGTACGGCAGCAACTGCCCGTACATCTGCCTCATCCTGGGCCAATCGCTTCCCTGCATGTTAGGCACGTAGAGATAGTCGCGTTGATTGCGCCAACCCTCGTTGAAGATCTGTTTGAACTCTTCCTTCGGCTCGAGATACATGCGCAAGGAAACGTTCAATCGTCCCGAACCGGCCTGCGGCGGCGTTCGGTCAGCATCGACGAGGAACAACTGCGGTGCGGGCGCCTGGCCCAAGCCGCCGCCACCACCAAAACCACCACCACCGCCACCAGCCGCGCGATAGACGAGCTTGCGTTTATCCGCGCTGATCTCGTAGGTCGTAACGTTGTTAACAAACGTCGCGGCACGGCGATCGCAGAGTCGATAACGGATCAGTTCGTTGCCGCCACCACCCGGTCCACCAGCTTGTCCAGCTCGGCCCGCTTCCATGTAGAACACTGTGCCGTCGGCCCCGGCTTGCAGATCCGAGTACTGACGTTCCGGCACGCCGGGAACGGAAACGATTCGTTGCTGGATCCCATCGAAATCGATCTGCACGACGACTGGAGCACGGGGACTACGTTGCGGTGCGACCGCTTCACCAGCGACAGCGCCTTCGTCGCCGCCACGAGCCGAACCACTGCCGGCACCGCCCGCGCCCGGAAGTTCGCAAGCGCCAGGTATCGGACGCCGCCCAGTGCCAACGCCACGGTCTTCATCACTCTCCGGCAGCAATGGACTTGCATCGCCCTTCTTCAACACTGCGAAGTAGAGTCCGAAGTTCGTCTCGTGATCGTACGAGGTCATGTCGAGCCATTGCGACCGCAGACCAAAGTCAGTCGAAGCGAGGAACCACAAATACTTTCCACTCGCATCCCACGTCGGCCACACCGCGTCGGCCAGCCCGTCCGTAACCTGCTTGCTTTCACCTGTCTCAACGTTGCTGATAAAAACCGCGTGGTGCAGTGAACGCAAACGGCCCACGTACGCGACCCATTTCGAATCCGGACTCCAGGTCGGGTTCAACGTGCGCGCGGGCACCATCCACGGATCCTCGCCCACGATCTTCGCTTGTTCACTCGCAACGTCGAGCACCCAAACTTTCAGGTTCGTGTCGGTGAACATGATCTTCTTCGAGTCGGGCGACCATGAAGGTGTGTAGTAATGCGTCGGGTTTTTCAAAGTAATTTCGCGCGGCGGCGTCAGTCCGTCCTGTGCTTCGATCACGAGTTTGTACTCGCCCGATTTGTCGCTGAAGTAAGAGACAAACTTTCCATCCGGTGACCACGCCGGATCGCGTTCGGCGGAACCGCTCGAGTGGGTCAGGTTGCGAATGTCACCCTTTTCGGCGGGAATCGTAAATATCTCGCCGCGGGCTTCAACAACGACACGCTTGCCGGTGGGCGACAAAGCAATGCTGGTTAACCGGCTGGTGACGTCTTCCCAGTTGGCCATCATCCACGGGAAGTCGCCGGTGGCGGAGATATTAACGATCCTTTCCTTGCCGCTCTTCGGATCGAGCTCGTGAACGTAGCCGGCCTGCTCAAACACGACCGAACCAGCGCCCGAGTCGAGCGACTTCACATCGAAGTCAGTGAACTTTGTGATCTGCGCGAGCTTTTTGTTCTTCGTCTGGTACTCCCAAACGTTGGCCACACCGTCGCGATCGGAGATGAAGAACACGGAATCTTCGACCCACACCGGATCGACGTCTTTTGAATCGGTCCACGGCGGCGAAACGAGATCGTAAGTCTTGAGATCGACGATCCAGATCGGCCGGTTCTGTCCACCACGGTAATTGCGGCGTTCCTCGTCCCACGAATTGTTCATGCGATAAGCGATGCGTGTACCGTCGGGAGAAATCTTGCCCTGGTAACCACGCGGCAGAGACATCGGTTCTTCCACACCGCCTTCCACTGAAACGGTCCAGAATCTCGGCGCGCCGCCCGGCGACCAGGTTGCGCGACCGGAGGAAAAGAGAATCGTGCGGCCATCCGGCGACCAGCCCTGAACCAGGTCCGCGCCCGGATGCCACGTCAATCGTTTTGGCTCACCGCCTTCAGACGACACAACGTAAACGTCGAAGTTCCCGGCATACTCGCCGCTGAATGCGATCCATCGCCCATCAGGCGAGAAGTGTGGATTCCCGGTTTGTCCCTGAAAACTCGTCAGCCGGCGTGCACTGCCGCCGGCGCGCGGCGCGACCCAGATGTTGTTCGCGTAAGCGAAACCGATCTGCGTCGAACTAACGGTCGGCGTGCGCAGCAGGCGCGTTTGGCCGCCGTGGCCGTTTTGCGCGTGCGCGTTTGTGGCAAGACCAACGGCGAGCAGACAGAGACAGAGAAGAATCAATAGGCGGGGCCGAAACATAGTTGTCCTCCGAAACAGTGGTGTGCCGAAATTTGGCGCAAAGAATACCACAATGTATTATTCGGAAAACCCATCCACGAGGAGAAAGACCATGATTTCCCATACGCGCAGTCTCAGTTTATTAGCCGCCCTGTCTGTTTTGTGCTTTACAGGTGCTGCGTTCGCGCAGATTCAAACGCCGCGCCCGAGCCAGAAGGCGAGTGTGATGCAGAGAATCGGCGTCACTGATGTGACGATCACTTACAGCCGTCCCGGCGTGAAAGGCCGGCAGATTTGGGGCGACCCACTGCCCGAACAGAAGGCTCAGGGCGATGCCACGCTCGACAATCAGAACGAACGTCCGAAAGGCGCGCCGATTGTTCCGTGGGGCCATGTATGGCGCACCGGAGCAAATGAAGCGACACAGTTTGTGGTCACCGATGATGTTTTGATCAATGGTCAGAAACTTGCCGCCGGTAGTTACAGTCTGCACACGATTCCCACCAAAACCGAGTGGACCATCGTTTTCAACGGCACTGCAAATCAGTGGGGCAGTTTCAATTACGATTCCGCGAAGGACACGTTGCGCGTGAAAGCGAAACCAGAGTGGACACAGACCAGCGAAGAGTGGCTGTCGTACAGCTTCGATCCGGTGACTGACGATTCAGCGCAGGTGAACATTCGCTGGGAGAAGATCAGTGTTCCGTTCACGATCAAAGTTGCGGACGTCGCGGGACTTACTTTATCGAAACTGAAAGCGACCGTTGCTGGCGCCAAAGCTGATGACTGGCGTAC
The DNA here is from genome assembly GCA_035603895.1 of Pyrinomonadaceae bacterium. Classification (GTDB taxonomy): domain Bacteria; phylum Acidobacteriota; class Blastocatellia; order Pyrinomonadales; family Pyrinomonadaceae; genus PSRF01. The sequence continues at coordinate 3,002 of DATNJO010000024.1, read as the reverse complement.
GCCTATGCAAGCCGGAAGCTATCTCATCAACGGCAACGCTGATGCGTCCGACGATGCAACGGGTCTCGCGTGGCTCGATCAGTCGATCAAAGTGAAAGAGACGTTCGATAATCTGCGCATCAAAGCAAACGCCTTGTATAAGCTCGGCAGGAAAGACGAAGCTTTCGCACTGGCGGAGCAGGCGATTCAAAAAGGCAAGGCTGATAAGGTCGACACAGCCGCGTTTGAAAAACGGCTGGCTGACATGAAGGCGGGAAAGATTTAGTTTGGGCGTTGCAAAGCTAACTAACGAAAACACGATCGTCCCTGAGAGCAAGTACGCGCGGGTTGAACGCGAACGGCGTTATCTGTTACAGGATTTGCCGGAGGGTTTGACCCGCGCCGATCCACATCTCCAGATTACCGACAACTACATTACGGGCACGCGTTTGCGGTTGCGGAAAGTGCGTGAACCGCGGTCGAACAAGTGGACCGTGAAGTTTACGCAGAAGTTTGCGCCGAACCCGGAAGACTTGTCGCGCACGATCATTACGAATACGTATTTGACCGCGCTCGAAGCGGAAACATTGTCGGTCTTCAATAGTAATGAGATTCGGAAGAATCGCTATTACTTTGAGTTTGAAGGGCATCGATTCGCGATTGATATGTTTCTTGGGGATCTATTCGGGTTGGTGCTGGCCGAAACCAGCTTTGATAGCGATGAAGAGCTGGATAGTTTTTCCAAGCCGGGTTTTGCATTGGCAGAGGTGACGAATGATCCGGTGTTTAGTGGTGGTCAGCTCAGTGAATTGATGTTTGCTGACGTGCGCCAACATATTCTGGATCGTGGGTTGGTAAAAAAAGAACAATGAAAATTGGTTCGCTTGCGTTGATCTTAATCGTGGGGATTGTCGCGGCTGGGTGTCGTAGAAGTTCGGCACCGTCGCCGACCGCGCCGTCTACGGCAGCGACGCCGTCTCCACAGCTCACGGACGTGCAAGGTGGGACCGCGCCGGCCGCCGAAACCAAGTATTTCAAAGGCTCGATCGGCACCTCGCTCGACTTGCAGATGAAGCTCGTTCGCGCGGGCGACCAACTCTCCGGAAGTTACTTCTACCAACGAATCGGCACGCGCATAAACCTGCGCGGCAAGATCGCGCCTGACGGCAACTTCACGCTCGATGAATTCGATCAGGCCGGGAAACAGACCGGAATGTTCCAGGGTGTTTGGGGCGTTGATGCGCAAGACGGTCTCGCCACGCTCGCCGGGTTCTGGTCCAAGCCGGACGAAAAATCGTTTGAGAAGAAGACCGCGTTTTCGGTGCACGAAGAACCGATCGCGTTGACGGGCGAAGTCGATCTGGTTTCGAAGCAGGTCAAGGAAAGTAACAAGAAGTTGATGTATGAGATTGTCGTGCAATATCCGCAGTTTGAGGGCGGCAATAATCCAAACTTCGAGAAGTTTAATCAGCTTGTGCGCGGTGCGGTGATGAAGAAGGTGACTGGGTTTAAGAAAGACGTGGCGCCGGAGGAGGGCGAAGAACCGCGTCCGGAAGGTTCGATGGGCAGCGATCTGAGCATTGGTTACACAGTCGCACTCGCGAAGGACGATGTGATTAGCGTTCAATTCGGCATCGGCAGTTACTACATGGGCGCGGCGCACCCGAACTCCTACACCGAAGTCATCAACTACGATCTGAAAAACGGCAAGCAACTGAAGCTGAGCGATCTGTTCAAACCCGGCGCGAAGTACTTGCAGCCGATTGCCGCCTATTGCATCGCGGATCTGAAGAAGCAACGCGCGACGGAAAAAGGTCAGGCGCTGAGCGACAGTGAAATCGATAGCGGCGCCGCGCCGGTGGCGAAGAATTATCAGAGCTGGACGATCACGAGGAAGGGATTGGGGATCAACTTCGACGCGTACCAGGTTGGGCCGTACGCTGCTGGTCCACAGTTTGTGATGGTGCCGTATTCGGCGGTGAAAGACGTGGTCAACCCCGAAGGTCCTATTGCGCAGTTTGCGAAGTAAAGCCACAAGAGGCACAAGAGGCACAAGAGGCACAAGAAAGCTAACTGCTTCTGAGATGACTTTCTTGTGCCTTTTGTGCTTCTTGTGCCTCTTTGTGGCTTTGAGAGAAGTAGAAGGCGAGAGCGAACGCCACAAACATGATCGCCGCGCCGGTCCAGAAAGTGACGAACAAAGAGTGGTCGCTCATGTAATGTGGTAGGCCATCGGCGCCGAGATGCGCGATCGCGCTACTGATCAGTATCGCCTGAAGCAACGGTCCGACAGCACGCGCCAGACTCGCCACTGATTGCATCACGCCCAAAACGACGCCCTGTTCGGCAGGCCCGACGCTCTTGGAAGCCAGGCTATTCAAAGCCGGAGTAGCCAGCGAATTTCCCATCGAAAACACGCCGCCGCCGATCAACAAACCCGCCAGTCCACCCGCAGCCGGACCGACAAACGGTACTGCAAACAAGCTGATCGCAAAGCAGAGCGCGCCGACAATCACCAGCGGCAACTCGCCAAACCGTTTCACCAATCGGCCAATCAACCCGCCCTGAATGATCACCGCGATGATGCCGACATACGCGAATAAATACCCGGTGTGTTGCGCGTCGTAGCCGAAGCGAAACATCGTGTAGAACGAGAACGTCGTCGTCATGATCGAAAACGCGACGATGAAAAGAAAGTAGATCGTCAGAACAAACGCGAGCCGCGGTTTTTTGAGCGACTCGATCAGTTGCTTTAATCCACGCCCGCGTGCGGCCTGATTTCTCGCCGGATGATCGCGAGTGATCGTCTCGGGCAAACGGAAATAGAGCAGCACCGAGTTGGCAAAGCAAAGCGCCGCCGCAAAGAGAAACGGAACGTGAATTCCCCAACGGCTCAGGATGCCGCCGATCGCTGGTCCAAAAATGAAACCGAGACCAAACGCCGCGCCGATCAAGCCCATGCCTTTCGCGCGATTCTCGCTGGTGGTGATGTCGGCGATGTAGGCTTGCGCGGTCGAGATGTT
>DATNJO010000023.1:0-4393 GCA_035603895.1 Pyrinomonadaceae bacterium | reverse complement strand
AATGAGATTGTGTCAATAATAATTGGTGAAAGTACGTTCGCGTGCGGAACTTTTCTTGCGCGACGTTGGCCCAGAAATGTTTTGTCCATGCGCCTCACATAAGTCGAAGTGTGAACTACTTTGTGGAGGCCCGGAAAATGGACTTGCTTACCTTTATAACGTTCGCTGGAGCAGGCGTAAGCTTATCTCCCAACTCTGGAAAAATTCGGTTGAAGTTGAAGGCACGATCAGAAAGCGGTTAACACCGGCCGGTTGGCTATCACTCGGAATTGCACTCGTCGGACTGTTAGCTTCGGTAGGCTCGATACTCGTCAGCGTAAACATCAAGAAGAACGCACAACTCCAGGCCCAGGCAGAAGCAGCCCAGAAGCTGGCTCTACAGGGACAGGAATCACGTTGGCGTAGTGAGACGAGTTCCATGTTGAAGTTGGCCAAGGACGATATCGAGAAAAACCTGGGCAACACGATCGCGGGATTTCAGGACAGTCAGGAACGTTTCAACAGCACGCAGGCCCAGATCATCTCAAGCAAGCAATCCGTACTTTAAAGTAATCTCCATCACACCAATGAAATCATCGTGGCAGGTCAGCCGTTGACTAGCCTTGCAATCAACTGGCATTTCGAGAGCACGAGTCCTGAGCTTTGGCAAAGGATTAAGGACGGTGCGGTTGAGATAGACGAGAACGCTGAAGATGCGCAGGGGCCCTCGCATCCCGTACCTCTTGAAGCCATGGAATATCAGGAAGCCCTGATACCTTTTTTATCGCGCGTGGCGAGGATTGCAAGCGATCGGAAGGCAAAGGACGAGAGCCATCCGGAGCAAGCTGCTGATACGGTCATCGTACTCATCGCGCTCGACGACTCGGAGAACGCGATCCTTTCCTTCGGTCAGATCGGTAACGGTGTCGGGTGGTTCAAAGATCAAGGAGAACCATCGATCTCCGCAGGCTTCCTGAACTCTCAGGGCTTTCCGGAAGGAAATTCGATCCCCGCTGTTTTAAGTTCTCTGGCCGCAAACCGGCGTGGAAGATCGAGCTACGCGGTTAACTGGAACCTCGATCCGGTCACGCTCGCAAAATCTGTTTAATCGCCGGAACCCGGCCATCCCACCCACCGCAAAGCTTCCGCAAACCTTAAAGGTCGCGATCTTTTACGACGTGACGATGATCCCGTTTCCCCTGAACAACTTCGCCGTACCATACGCTGTCAATTTGTGGAGGAATAACGAAACTACTCGTCACAATATTCCGCTTTCTCGTGAGCTGAGAAACTCGTCTTTCTTTTTAGAGGTAAACGGCGTCAGACGGCCGATATACGCGTTAAAGAGGATGTACCGGCTGGACCTTATCAATGAATATGACGACGACTTCGAAACCTCCTGCACCCTTTTTGAGTTCGAGGCCGCCTGACAGGATTTGCAGAATGGAGAAGATAGGTTATTTCCTGAAGCAATCTTGTTCCTTCTGTTAATCCTGTCTACTACCCGGTTGTTGGGATGTGGTCCGTCTCAGGCTCCAGAGTCCGCGTGCCGAGAGAATGAGGGAGAAGATTGCGGTCACCTGGAGTGCAATGAGTGTCCAGACCCAGAAGAACTTTCCACCTGAGTTGGCGATCCTGCCGCCGACGAGTCCCGCACCCATCATGTGAATCACCGGCACGCCCGAACCGAGGATCGATCCGAGTAGCATTATGATGTAGCCCGATCGACGGCCGCTCAGCACGAGCGTTCCATACAACCAGGCAGCAAACATCAACACGCCAGTAACGTTCTTAATCCCACCCGGCTCAAACCCGCGAACGATATCGTCGCTGATGTGAAACGTCATGAAGAGAATTGAGAGTAGCGAAGTGATCGTTAACGCGATGTTGTGTTTCATCGAGTTCGCACTCTATAGTCTTCGACCTCTCAAGTCTCCACAGACTGTAATGAGATTGTAAAAAGTTGTAACGAGAGTCCTATTCGATGAAGCGATAGCCGAGGCGGTGAACCGTAACGATGTGCTGCGGCTCGGATGGATCGGCTTCGATTTTCTGGCGCAGCCGCGCGATATGATTATCGACGGTACGCGTAATCGGATTGCTGTCGTAACCCCAAACCTCGTCGAGTAGTTGATCCCGTGTGACGATCTCGCCGCGACGCCGGATCAGGTAGCGCAGGATCTCAAATTCGCGAGGTGAGAGATCTAACGTGTTCCCGCCTTTGCGCGCCACGTATTTTTTGAAATTCAACTCTACATCGCCAAATGAAAAGTTTTCGACTTCGACAACCTCTTTTGCAGCCCTTCGCAAATGCGCCCTGATTCGTGCGAGTAGCTCCTTGATGCTGAACGGTTTCGTCACGTAGTCGTCCGCGCCGACTTCCAGGCCCACCACCTTGTCCGTTTCTTCACTCCGCGCAGTCAGCATCAGAATCGGAGTTTCGATCCCGCGCCTGCGCAACGTGCGGCAAACGTCGAGTCCGCTCATCAACGGCAGCATCACATCGAGCAGAATGATGTCAGGTTTCTCAGTCGAAGCCTTCTCTAATCCTTCCTTTCCATCACGGGCGACAGAAACCTCGTAGCCTTCATACTCACAGCTATCTTTCAGGCCGACAACCATGTTTGGTTCATCTTCGATGATCAAAACTTTGGCCAACTGTTTTCCCTCTAGGTATTAGCATCAGCGCCCGCGAACGGAAGCAGAATCGTAAAACGACTTCCCTTACCTACGTCACTTTCCACCGAAATAGTTCCCTTATGAGCTTCAATAATGTGCTTCACGAGAGATAAACCGAGGCCACTGCCCTTCACGTCATGAACCAGTCCATTGCCGACACGATAAAACTTCTCGAAAATCCTTGTTTGTTCGCCACGGGGAATTCCAATGCCTCGATCCGCGATTTCAACAGACAGATCGGAGCCGCGCCGGTCCGTGGTGATCGATAGCTGCTTCACTTCAGGTGAATACTTAATGGCGTTGTCGAGCAGGTTTGAGATGGCCTGCGCCATCGCCTCGCGGTCAATCGAGACCGGCGGTAGATCGCGTTGTATGTTTGTTTGCACGTCAAAACCGGAATTGACGATCTGATAGCGATAGCTGGAGAGCACATTCTCAAGCACTTCACTCATATCACCAGCGGCGAAGTTATACGTTTTCCGTCCGGCCTCGATTTTTGAGAAGTCGAGGATGTTATCGATCACCTTGTTCAAGCGCCGGCTTTCGTGACGCATGATGCGGTAGTACTCGAGCCTCTTATCTTCATTCTTCACACGGCCTAATTCGAGAATTTCAGAAAACAGACTGAGTAGCGATAGAGGTGTCTTTAGTTCGTGGGAGACATTCGCGACGAAATTCGCTTTCGCCTGCGCCAGACGTGCTTCGCGATCAGTGGCTCGTATGATGAGGGCTACACCAGCAAGTAAGACCAGCAATACCAGGACAGTTGCCGCCAAACTATGGATAAAACTGCCACGCCCGATCTCTTCGAAATCGGTGGTCCTCAAACCGATTCCCGCTCGCCAATTCGAGAACGGACGATCCAGATTGGTTTCGAGCAAGTATCCGTTTTTCGGCGCCGCGTTTGAATAAAGCACGCGCTGATTATCGTCGCTAAACGTAATGGCTATCTCTTGTGAAGTGATGGCTGCTTTTACGCTCTCAGCCATCAAGTCGTCGCTGACAAAACGTTCACTCAACAAGACGCCCGCAAAACCGCTCTGCTTCAACGGATAAAAAATATATGTTCCTTCATCGCGGATGAATAGATAGTGACGATTATCATCGAGAAAACTTTGCGCCCTTCGCGACCTTTCAAATAGAGAGAGAATGTGTGATTGAGTAGGTGTTTTCTGCTGGTCGTCCCAGTAACCAGAAACAAAAATCTCTTCGATCTCGGGATGAGAACGTTTTACTTCTGCCGCATATTTTTCGAACTCGGTTGAGCCGTCAGCGGACGAAAGCTGGAGGTTGTCGACCGGCTTCAAGGTTTGCACTGCGACGTCTTCCAGGCGTTGTTTCATCTGGAGCTGTACGTTGGTTAGCCGCTGTCGCAGGCTGTCTTTGAATGCGCTTTTGGTTTTGTTTTCGAGTTCTGTGAGCGATCGATATTGCAGGTAAGTCAACACCAGGACGGGAAGCAATACGCCTACAGAGACGAGTATCGTCAACTTCTTTCGCAACGACATTCTGCGGACTGCATCTCGAAACATACCGGGCGATAGCATACATCGAGTTTCCACAGAAGGCTCAGGCCATGTTTCCCGGGTACTGGTTCAGTTTGGAGTTCAAGCTTTAGCTTGCTCGCTCAAGACAGCAGCCTGAAAGCTGAACTCAAAACGTGGCACCAAACTGAACCAGTACCGTTTCCCGAGTAGTGCTCTACTTTGGATGGCGGAGCGCGGGCGGCTCGCCC
>DATNJO010000022.1:0-12489 GCA_035603895.1 Pyrinomonadaceae bacterium | reverse complement strand
AACTGGCTCTGTACAAACCCTGCACGGCAAGTCTCTTTAGACTCTCGCAAAGGAACGATCGCCGCCGGCTGCGATGCAGACATCATCATCTGGAACCCCAACCGCGAATTCACGGTCGATGGTGCGCACCTGGAACATCGCCACAAACTCACGCCTTATCACGGCGAGTCATTAACTGGAGTTGTAGAAAAGACTTTTCTTCGCGGAGGAAAAATATATGATAGCCACAAAGAGGCACAAAATCAGTTAGGGAAAGGGCGTATTTTGTATGGCGGCGGATCCTCACAGCCGTAACATCTTCACACTGTGCGATGTAATTCGAGAAACCAGTTTTGAGATTCACAAGTACTTGCGTAGCGGATTCAACGAGAAGATCTACGAGAATGCACTGGCAAACCGACTCCGGAAAAGGGGCATACGAGCTGAACAACAGCAACGGATGAGGGTATTTGATGAAGATGGAACAGTTCTTGGTCTGCTGATCGCCGATCTTTTTGTGGAAAACTGCCTAATCTGTGAAATAAAGGGTTGTAACTTCTTGGTTGATGCCCACACAGCGCAACTCCTCGGTTACCTTCGTGCAGCGCGTATCGAGCATGGCCTGTTAATAAACTTTGGGGCTCCCAAGCTTGAAATAAGAAAGTATATCGTTACCTGACTTGTATCTTTTGTGCCTTTTGGGGGCTATGAACTTCACAGACTTAATTGATCTCGCTTCGGAGAAGGTTGGCGGTGCGGTGCTCGTCGCTAATGATGATTTCTTTGCGCCGAAAGAGAATTTGTTGAAGGCGAGCGAGCCGATCTTTGTCGAGGGGAAGTATACGGACCGCGGCAAGTGGATGGACGGTTGGGAGAGTCGACGCCGGCGCACGCCCGGTTTTGATTGGTGCATCGTTCGTCTTGGTTTGGCAGGGATCGTTCGGGGAGTTGTGGTTGATACGAGTTATTTTCGTGGCAACTATCCGGAACATTGCTCGCTGGAGGGAGCCGCAGTCGATGGACTGCCGACCGAAGAAGAGTTGCTGGATGAGTCGGTCCAGTGGGTTCCGTTGTTACCGCAGTCGCCTCTCGCCGGAGATTCGCGCAATCAGTTTGCGATCGATTACAGCGAGCGGATCACGCATCTTCGTTTCCGTATTTTTCCTGACGGCGGCGTCGCGCGGCTGCGCGTTTATGGTGAGGTCGTGCCCGATTGGGAACGACTCAAACGCGCGGGTGGTCACATCGATCTGGCAGCGGCGGAAAATGGCGCGCTCGTACTTTCGTGTAGCGACATGTTCTTTGGCCATCGTCACAATCTGATCATGCCGGGCCGCGCCGCCGACATGAGCGACGGATGGGAAACAAAGCGGCGCCGTGGTCCAGAACATGATTGGGCCATCATCAAACTCGCCCGGCGCGGACACATACAATCGATCGAAGTAGACACGTCGCACTTCAAAGGCAACTTTCCCGAGAGCTGTTCGCTAGAGGCGTGCAACGTTTCTGGTGACACGGAGCTTACCGATCCGTCGCTAAAATGGACCAACGTCTTGCAGCGCACCAAACTTCAGGCACACACGCGACATTACTTCGATCGTGAACTGACAGGAGCCGGCGTCGTCTCGCATCTGCGATTCAATATCTTTCCGGACGGCGGCGTGAGCCGGCTGCGCGTCTATGGAACATTGGCCACGATGGCCGAGTGACCGTGATGCAAGATATCGCGTGGTTGAACGAACTCGATCCGGAAGAAGCGCGCACGGAATTGTTGAAATGCTGCGGCGCGACGCGCTGGGCAGAAACAATCGAATGCAACCGCCCTTACGCGTCGCTCGAACAACTGCTCGCGAAAGCAAACGATTCCTGGTGGTCGTTGAACGAAACCGATTGGCTCGAAGCGTTTCGCAGTCACCCCAAAATCGGCGAGCGAAAAGCAGCGAACGCGGTCTCGGCACAGTCGCAACAGTGGTCAACGCAGGAACAACAGGGCGTCCAAAACGCCGCACAGGAGACGATCGACAAACTGGCGCAACTAAACCTCGATTACGAAAAGAAATTCGGTTTTATTTTCATAGTTTGTGCCACGGGCAAGTCATCTGATGAGATACTGGCGCTGCTCGAACAGCGACTGCCAAACGACGCGCCCACGGAATTGCCGATCGCAGCCGCCGAACAAGCAAAGATCACTGAATTGAGATTGCGAAAACTACTCTCGAATTCATGAGCACGATTTCCACCCACATACTCGACACCTCGCGCGGCGCGCCCGCCAGTGGCGTGGCTGTTTCTCTCGAAGCCCAGAACAACGACGAGAGTTGGACCGAGCTTAGCCATGCGTGGACCGATGACGACGGCCGCGTGAAGCCTTTCTTTCTCGTCGATCGTCCCGTGTCAAACGGAACCTACCGGCTGGTCTTCGACACTGAACCGTATTTTTCTTCGCTGAGTCTTGCCTGCTTCTACCCGCAAGTAACGGTCGTGTTCAATGTCGAAGATGCATCGCAGCATTATCACGTGCCGTTGCTGATCAGTCCTTACGGCTACTCGACCTATCGCGGAAGCTAAACAACTCGTCTCTGATGATTCTCGATCCGACTCTCAACGAATGGCTCAACCTTCTGTTTCGTTGGACACACGTCTTCGCCGGCATCATGTGGGTAGGTACGACTTACTACTTCACCTGGCTCGACGCGCGTTTGACTGAAGAAGAAAAAGCCGTAGCGGCCACTGGCGCGACGGCGCAGGTTTGGATGGTCCATAGCGGCGGTTTCTACGTCGTCGAACGAAGAAAAGTGCCTGACCTCGCATCGCGAACGTTGCACTGGTTTCGTTGGGAAGCCGGCGTGACGTGGCTCAGCGGTTTCGCGTTGCTTGTACTGATTTATTATCTCGGCGGCGGCGCGTTGATCGACACGGACGTTTACGACATTAGTCTCGGTTGGGCGGTTGCGTTGGGCATCGGCGTGATCCTTGCATCGGGCTTTGTTTACGACGTGCTGATGTCGTCGCCGTTGGGCCGAAATGAAAAGGCGTTTGCAGTCGTTGCTTACATTCTGATCGTGGCGCTCGCTTACGGACTGACGCAGGTGTTCAGTGCGCGCGCGGCTTACATTCATCTCGGCGCGATCTTCGGCACGATCATGGCCGCGAACGTTTGGATGCACATCCTGCCGTCGCAACGAAAGATGATCGCGGCGCTGAAGGAAGGACGTAAACCCGACGAACGTCTGTCTGCGCGCGCCAAGCTGCGGTCCAAACAGAACACGTTCATGGCCGTGCCGGTCGTGTTCATCATGATCAGTAATCACTATCCCGGCGTGACGTACGGCGATCGCTACAACTGGATCATTCTTTCAGTCCTCGTGCTCGCCGGTTGGATTGCTGCGAAGTTCATTCGCCGGGCGTAACTTCAGTTCTCGCGCAAAGGCGCAAAGACGCAAAGGAAACCCCTTTCCAAAACGCGGTAGCGCTTTGCGCCTTTGCGCGAGACAAAGCCATTCGGAGGCAGCTACCTGCTCGATCAACTCGACAAACTAAAAACCAGTTTCGATCCGCGAGATGCGAAACGAATTCAGTTGCTGCTCGAACGCCTCGCGCGGAAACGTCTTAACGACGCCGAGGAGTTGATCCGGCTTCACGAGTTGCTGCTGTTTGTTCGTGCGTATCCTCACAACGCTGAGGTTGCGCGGCTTGCTGAAGAGCAACTTCGCGCTTTTGCCGGTCGGGTTTCGAAACTGCGCGAACGTGAGATGGATCTGTCGAGTCTCGAGCACCCAAGCGTCTCGGGTATCGCCGGCACTTCCGTGAGCGACACGTTTAGCTTCTACATTGTTCGCTGGCTGGTTGAGTGTTACCCAACGCAGCTTGAGATCTATTGGGAGTGGTTTGAGAACGAAAATCGTTTAGCTGAGACGTGGCCGCGTTTCATGCCGCTGTTGGAAGAAGACGCGAACGTCGAAGCGAATGTTCCTTATCGAATGTGGTTGGCTGCGGCGCGTGGCCGGCAATCGGAGATCTCGTGGCTAGTCGAACGTTTCGACGAACTGGCCAAGCGCGATCGAGATAAAGCGGAGCTGTACGACTCGCAACAGATCTACGTGCAATGGACGCCGCGGTTTCGTTCGACACGAACCGGCCTGCGCGCTCCGGAAAGCCGCGTGTTTTATCATCGCGAACCTTTTATTCAACGCCGCGACGTCAATCTCCGCAACGAGTTGAATGCGCCATCACCTGCATTTCGCAAGTTGTCTCGGCGAGATGGCGAACGAGCTTTGGACCTTGCGCTTGAGGCGTCAACGATTCGCTATCGTGAGCTTTACGGCTTTACCCACGGCGATCCGGCGGACGTCTATCAAATAGACTTGGGCCGCGGCGTTCAACTACATCTTTTCGGTTTGCCGCCCGAGAAACGTCTGCCGCTACGCGCCTCTCACGCGACGATGATCTACAAGAACGGCGTCCCGATCGGTTACTTCGAAGGGCTCTCGCTGTTTGAACGAATGGAAAGCGGGTTCAATCTTTACTACACGTTTCGCGACGGCGAGACCGCGTGGTTGTATGCGCGGATACTGAACGTGATGCGCCACTTTGCAGGCGTCACTGCGTTTGCGATCGAGCCATATCAGATCGGCCACGAGAACGAAGAGGGCATAGAGTCGGGCGCGTTCTGGTTCTATCGCAAGCTTGGTTTCCGTTCGACGGAGCGGGACGCAATGCGTCTGACGGAAAAAGAAGAACAGAAGATCGCGGAGCGAAAAGGTTATCGAACTTCAGCGCAAACGCTGCGGAAACTGGCGGAGAGTCCGATGATTTTTGAGTTGGACCAGAAGCGTGCGGGTGATTGGGACAGGTTTCAGATAAGGAAGATTGGTTTGCGAATCCAGGGGCGAGAGTTTGAGTCGTTGGCGTCTTTGGTACGTGAGGCCAGTTGGACCCGGGATGAAAGACAAATGTTAGAGCGGATCGTTCGCGCGAAGCGTACGGCTGAAGAGACAACGTATTTAAAGCTGATGCAGCGGCACGAGCGGCTGCGCGCGGAGATCATCGCGCTCGGCAGTTAGCGATCTGGTTCTCGAGGATCTTCGTTTCAGAAAAGTTTTCCAGTTTACTGAAGTACTCCGCTTCACGATTCAACGCCGCACGCGGCACCAATCCAACAATCTCAGTACTATCGATTACCACGCCTAACGATTCGGCTTCACGTTTGATCGCATCATAAGCCGCGTCCATTCCGGTGACTTCATAATTCACCAGATTCATCGACACCTGCACGCAGCTCCGGGTGGACAAACGAAAACCCAGCGCTTTCAGAAATGGCAAACCACCATTACGCGCCCTGATGGCTTTGGCGATCTGACGCGCGATCGTGATGTCGTCGCTTCGCAGCACGACGTTGAACGCGATCAGGAACGGACGCGTGCCCACGGCGATCGCGCCCGAAGTGTCGTGGATCAGCGCCGCACCTTCATCGGGCGCGCGTTCGGGGTTCGTGGTGATCTGTTCGCGCAACAACTCCAAAGCACCGCGCCGCACGTCCTCCAGATTGATTCGATCCGGACGCCGTGCGGCTTGCTCGTAAAAGTAAACCGGAATGGACAGTTCGCTCGCGATTCGTTTGCCTGCTTCATGGGCCAACCGAACGCAGTCGACCATCGTCACCGCATGGACCGGCACGAACGGCAACACGTCCGTCGCGCCCAAACGCGGATGTTCGCCCCGGTGCATGCGCATGTCGATCAGTTCCGACGCACGTTTCACCGCGCGCACCGCGGCCTCAACCACGTTTTCAGGCGTAGCCACGAACGTAATCACGGAACGGTTGTGATCCGGATCGATATGCGTGTCCAGCACGCACGCGGTGTCGACCGCCGCGATTGCCTCAGCAATTTGCCGCACCGTTTCGGGCTTTCGCCCCTCGCTAAAATTGGGAACACATTCGACCAGCCGTTGCATCTTTTCGTTGACTTTGACCGGAGCAAAGTTACACTACGACAAGATGCCCTCCGACCGTTTCATCAGTCAACGCAAAAACGCCTGGCAACGGCTCGAAGACCTGCTCAAGCTGCTCGATCACGCTTCGCTGAGACGTTTGGGCCGCGAGGAGGTGCGCGAGCTAGGCCGCATCTACCGGCGCACGGCGTCTGACCTGGCCATCGCTCGCGCAGAATCGCGGGATCCGCGGCTGGTCAATTACCTCAACAGTCTCGTCATCCGCGCGCACGGCCGCATCTATCGCGCCGACGCGCAGGGCGGCAAACGAATCCGCCGCTACTTCACGCACGAGCTGCCACAGACGTTTCGACGTACGTGGCGCTACACGTTTCTTGCGTTCGCCACTTTCGCGCTTTTCGGAGTGCTGAGCTTCGTGGCTACCAAATACGATCCGGACTTTTCAGAACTCGTCGGCGTGGATCCAGCGTTTCGAGAGTTGTACATCGAAACCAAAACACACTGGTGGGACTCACTAAACAGGAGTAACCAGATCGGCGCCAGCGCGATCATGACCAATAACATTCAGGTCACGATCTACACGTTTGCGTTCGGCGCGTTGGCTGGAGTCGGAACTCTTTTCTACATGGCTTTCAACGGCGCCAACATCGCTTCAGTACTCGCGCTGACTTACAAAGCCGGTTTCGGCAACGACCTCGTGACGTTTATGGTGGCGCACGGCGTCGTCGAACTGTCGTGTATTTTTATTGCCGGAGGCGCGGGGTTGCTGATCGGCAGTGCGATGATCATGCCCGGCGATCTGACGCGCGCCGATGCCTTGCGGACGCGCGGCATGGAAGCGGTTCGTTTGATGATCGGAGTTGCGCTCTTGCTGGTGGTAGCAGGAACTATCGAAGGATTTGTCTCACCGGCAGCAATCGATCCGCGGATCAAGTACAGCATCGCAGCACTGACCGGGCTCGCGTTGTACAGTTACCTGCTGTTTGTCGGTCACGATCCCGCGCCAGCAGACTAGTTCCCAACGTTAAGCCAGGCCTCGTTCTGAGTTCAACCTTTAGTTGTTTTCTGCTAACGACGCAAGCTAAAGCTTGAACTCATAACACGGAATCAGAGTAGGCCGCGTTCCTTCACCTTCAAATACGTTTCAAGCAACGCCGGCGCCAAGGCTGCCGCAGTCACGTCGAGCGCAAGGCCACCAACCGATTCAACCATCCGCAACGCCGCCTCACGATGATAAATAATCTCTTCAGACACCGATTGCGTAAACAGATCGTGCACTGTCTGAGGAGTCCCCTGCACCACTGCCTTGAGATCTCGATCGGCAATCGTGACAACGAGCGGCAAGTGACGCGGCCGAAGCAAATTGAGCGACGTGAGTAGTTCTTTTGAACCTTCTTCATCCACCAGATCGGTAAGCAGAATAACCAGCGATCTACGTTTGCTGTTGGCGGCGATGAACTCAAACGCGTGCGGATACGAAGGCTCGATCATCTCCGGTTCGACCGCGTAGAGCGCCTCGAGCGCGGCATCGATGTGATCCCGGCCGCGACTCGGCGGCAGGTAACTCTTGATGCGGCGGCCAAACACGACCAGTCCGGCGTTGTCGCCTGCGCGCGCGGCGGCGGAAAAAAGCGCGAGGGTCGCGTGCACTGCGGAGTCGAGTTTGGTTTCCTGTTCGATGCGTGCGGTCATCAAGCGGCCGGAATCGAGAGCGACAAGGATCGTTTGATCGCGTTCGATTTGATACTGGCGCGTCGTGAGCTTGCCGCGTCGCGCGGTGGCGGTCCAGGAAACGTGACGCAGTTCGTCGCCGCGTACGTAGTCCCGCATTGATTCAAACTCGCGTCCTTCGCCACGCCACGATGTCTTGCGATGAGACGAAACCATTGAACGCGCGCCGAGCGCCTTCAACTCCGCCTCACGAGCGCGGCGCATGTTTGGATACACCTTCACAGCCATGGGTTCGGCTACGCGCGCGTCGCACCAAACGAGATTGAGTCGAGACCGAAAGCGCAACGCCACGTACGCAAACTCAAAGCGGCCGCGCCGTGGCGGCGTCACTGCGTAGATCAGCGTCGCAGTGCTGTGAGCGTCGACTTTCACTTCCCCTTCGCGCTCGCCTTTGAGAATCATCTGCGGTGGATACTCGTCTTTGACAATCAAAGACACCGCGCGGTTTGACGCGTTGTGAAGATGAATTTTTACTTCCGTTTCCGCGCCCATCGCGAAACGGCTGCCAAAGTGTCGTGTGACCTGAAAACCTTTGGGCAGATCGCTCAGCTTTGAATCGACGATGGCCGCGACAATGAGGAGCACGTCGTAAGCGAGCGCAACCCATGCTAGCCATGGGCGCTGCCACGATAGTGAAAGTGGGATAAAAGCGAGCGCCGCAAGAACGTAGAAGAATTTAGTGAAGACGAAGCGCAACGCGAAGGATTGTAGACCAATATGCCTTCCCTGTCACAAAGTAATGAGAGCTCAGCTTCAGGTCTGACAGCAAAAAGCGGCGCAAGACAAGGGCCTCGCGCCGCGGAGAAAGCTGACGAAATGTTATGCCGGTTTAGTTATCTCCCGGCTTGTCGAAGTTCTCGTCGCAGTAAGTCCAGCATGGAGTGTAACAATCCAGCCGGTCCGGTATGTTGGGAATTGAGCTACACGCAGCACACGCCTGAAGGCAGGTACTGTAATCAGTGTTGATAACCGGATACGGCGCCGGTAGATCCTCATAAGCCGGATCGAAGCGGCATGATTCGTATTGGAAATCACATTGAGCAGCACAATTCGCGTAGGGTATACCGGTGAGTCCGAGACAATTTTGGTAAAGACAATAACCATACTGCGCATCGCACTCTTCGATAGTGCCGGCTTTTACCTCTTGAGTGGAAACCAGAAACGTTAGTGCACCGAGCATTACGGCTAAAGTGAACAGCCGAAAGGCACACCGCACCGCAGGATTTTTGAACATACGAATCCCTTTCATTAAATAAGGTTTTTAGTTTAAGCGGACGAGGAAGAAAGCTGGCTTATTTGGTTAGGATAGCCAAGACCTCATTCTGCTTTTCTGACGGCAACTTACCAACCCACACGTTTTCGATTTGTCCCTTATCGTCGGCAACGATTAGCGTGGGTGTTCCACTGACATCGAGTGAGTTCAGTGCAGATTGTCGAATGTCAATTTTGGAGAGTTGAAGATTGTCGAGGTAGTTTCTTGCTTCTTCCGTGCTTTGCGGAAGAACTGCTAATACGCTTACACCCTTGTCCTTCGTCTCCGTCATCAGGGTCTTGTAGAACTCGGCGCTCTCAGAACAAAACCGACATCCGACTTGCAGCACCAGCAGAACGTTTTTCTTGTTCTTCGACCAATCGACATCCACAGCCGAAATCTTGCTACCGACAACAGGAACTTTCGGCGCCGGCCGATTGGCTTGCTCGATTTTCTGCGGTTGTGGTTGGGTTCTAAAGTATTTCTGCCAGAGTACAATCAGGCACAATACCGCGACGACTACGATGAGGATATTCGCAACGACTTCTATGTGTTTCTGAAATCTTCCCATGGTGGTAACACTCCCTGAGGCCACGGGCGACCTTAGCAAGGGAAGCATTACTGGTCAACTGGCCATTTTTACTTTTTGTTAGCTCTTTTTATTGGCCGTGATGTACTCCTTGAGTTTGTCGCGATCGCGATAGTCGGGGTTCTTCTTCAAATACTCTTCATACTCGATCGCTGCCTTGTCCTTCATTCCTGCAGCGTTGTACAGCCACCCAAGCCGCAGATGCGCATCCGGCCGACCGAGTTTCGCCGCTTCGTTCAAATACGGAATCGCCATCGATCCTTTCTTGATCTGCAAGTAACACTCACCCAGCATGTAGTTGGCGTCTCCAGAGGTGGACTGCAATTCAACGGCCTTTGTGAGTGGCTCGATTGCTTGCTCGCATTTCTTTTGCAAGGACAGCAACCTTCCAAGATTGAAATACGCACGTGGAGAATCGGCCTTCACGGCAATCGCATGCTGATAGGCCTGTTCTGCATCGGGGAATTTTTCTTGCGCGAAGTAAACCGTACCAAGCGCGGTCCATGCCTGAAAATCAGCATTGTCGGTTTCCACTACCTGTTTTAGCAGTGTCGACGCCTGATCGAACTTCTTTTTCGCAACCGCTTCTTCAGCTTTTACGAATAGCGACCTGGTCGACGCTGGCCGTTCGTAAACATCGGCGGCCGAAATAACTCCGCCTCCAGTAGGCTGAGATCCTCCCGACCGCAAACGAAACTCGAGATCGTTCTGATAACCGTAAGGACTGTTGCTCAGGGTCATGCCGCCAATTCTGATCTGCGTTAAACGTCCGACCTCTTTGCCATCAGCCTCGGCGATGATTTCGTATTCGCCCTCTTTCAAATTACTGAATCGGTATCGCCCGCGACTCGAAACATACTGCCTGGCAACTTCACCATCGGGTACCCGGCGCAGGATCAACAGAACTTCCTTGGGAACGACTGTTTCGTTTTCTGCGGTTACGCGCACATCGCCGAAAATAGAAAGGGGTGATTGCGCAAAAGCAGAAGCGCCACACAAATGAATTGCAGCAAGAGTCAGAATCAATGTGACTTGACTGCGCCAAATTTTCCTCATGATCGTGCTCCTAAAAAAAGCGGGCTTCCACTTTCGCGGAAGCCCGGTATCAAAGTGGATAGATGGTGATACTAGAAGCTGTAACGAATCGCGAATTGCATTTCGCGAGGCGTACTAGCCGAAGTAGTGATCTGTCCGAAGTTGGTTCCAATAAGGTTGACCGCCGGCAAGCCGAAGCTGTGGTGGTTGAAAGCATTAAAGGATTCCCAACGGATCTGAAGTGTCTGGCTCTCTGACCACGGCATTCTGAAGTTCTTCATCACTGCCGTATCGAGGTTCCAGAAGCCTGGCCCACGGAGAATATTGCGACTGCCGATCTCGCCATGTTTCGGGAAGCGAAGCGCGCCCGACAGGATCTTGGCCGGATCCGACAAATCCATCACGGCAGTCGGATCGTCGAAGAATTGAATCGTCGAGCCGCTATCGTGAATTCGTGCCTGGAGTGCACGAGCGTTCGCAATATTTAAAGCACCTGGGCTGTTGAAATTGAAGCCCACGGGGAATGTGCCACTTGTCGTGCTGAATGGCAAACCACTGCGGGCGGTGACGATACCGCTAACTTCCCAACCGCCGATAATCTGGTTCGCCCATCCCGGTGCTCCACTGCCGAAGCGCTGGCCACGACCAAACGGCAACTCATAAATGAAGTTTGCATTCACGAGGTGACGAATGTCGAAGTCAGAGTCGCCGCGGCAAACGCGGAGATTCGTTAGATCGCAAACCAATCCACCAGAAACAGTATTCGTGATACTGGAGCCGTTGTCGATCGAATGCGACCAGGTATAGTTGAGGTCAAACTGGAGGCCATGCGAGAACCGCTTGCGCAAGCTGACCAGCATACCGTTGTAGGAGGATGCACCCTGGTTTGAAACATAAATGTTCGTACCGAATTGTGCACTCATACCGAGATTTGCAGGTATCGCTCCGCCTGAGTAAAGCCCGAAGATGATACTTGAAGTATCCCCACGCTCCGTTTCCAGACGGAAAGCATCAGCTAAGGCCTGAGTCCCACCTGGTCCCAACAGGTTCTCCCAAAACGGCTGGGCGGAAACCACGGGACTGTCCAAAGCAGCCTGAGGCAGAAGTTGCGCCTGCATGGCGTTAAGAGCGTCAAGCATAAACTGGCCGGAGACTGGATCCCGGTGGTTCAATACCTGCGCGACGTCAGCCTGCGCGAAGAGCTTCCGCCCCTGACGACCGACGTAAGACATCTCGAGGATGAAATCGCCGGGCAACTCACGTTGGAAGCCAAGGCTGTACTGGATCGAGTAGGGAATTCTGAATCTCTGGTCCACCGCATAGTTGAATTCACCCGTGCACAAACCGCTAGGTGACGGGCAGTTCGGGGCATTAACGAACGGTGTGAATGGTCGCGTAATAGTTGGCGCGACATTCTGCACCGGCGACGAATTGATGCCCGTAAAACGCGGATTGGTAGCCAGAATGGCTGCCGCATTGGCTCCTGTTCCGAACGGCGTTGTGGCCGAGTTATCGAACAGGTACGACAACTGATCCTGAATGAACGTGATGGCGCCGCTGGGACGGTCGTAGGTAACAGAGCCGCCGCCTCGGATCACCGTCTTGTTATCGCCAAAGATGCTGCCCAGGATGCCATCTTTAAATGCCGGCGTGTAGGCAAATCCAAACCGTGGCGCGAAGTTGTTCAGATCGGTTTCGTAAAGTGCACGAGCGTTGTTGCCCTTTCCGATCAGATCGTAGCGGAGCAACGGCTCGGCGTTTTCACCTGCGATTCCGGCTGCAGCATTACGCAGACGAAGATCGATCAAGGTGCCGAAGTCGACGTCCGGCGCCGCCTGGAATCCGTCTCTCTCGTAGGGAGCGGGTAACAGGTGCCAACGAACGCCCAGGTTCAAGGTCAGGTTGTTTCGTATCCTATAGCTGTCCGCAACGTAGAGTTCGGTTTCGTCGT
>DATNJO010000021.1:0-4025 GCA_035603895.1 Pyrinomonadaceae bacterium | reverse complement strand
GAGCCGACGACGCGCGGCGATTTTCCCGGCGGTCCTCGCACGCAAGAAGAGCGGGAGTTGTTTGAATACATCCGTAAACTAATTCGTCTGCGGCGTGAACTTGAACCACTGAGAACGGGCCGTCTGGTTAATTTGTATGTTTCGGAACAGCAGTACGCTTACGCGAGAGGGCCGGTGATCGTCGCTATTAACAACGACGGTAAGCAAGCCGAGATCAGTTGGAACACGGATTTCACGGACGGAACACGGATACATGACCGATTGGGAATGGCGGCTGAAGCGGTAGTGCGCGAGGGAAGAGTGAAAGTTACTTTGCCCAAACGTTCGGCGGCGATTTTTGTGAGGAAGGACCAGTAGATGCAGAAACCACGCTTGAGCTTCTGGCAGATCTGGAACATGAGCTTTGGGTTCCTCGGCATTCAGTTTGGCTGGGGCTTGCAGCTCGCAAACATGAGCCCGATCTACAAGTACCTGCACGCCGAAGAGAGCCAGCTTCCGTATCTTTGGCTTGCTGGTCCAATAACCGGTCTCCTGATTCAACCGATCATCGGTTCGATGAGCGATCGCACGTGGAATCGGCTTGGACGGCGGCGTCCTTATTTTCTGGTCGGCGCGATCCTCGCGAGTGTCGCACTGTTTTTCATGCCCGATTCGTCGGCCCTCTGGATGGCCGCCGGTCTGCTCTGGATACTCGACGCAAGCATCAACATAACGATGGAACCGTTTCGCGCGTTCGTCGCGGACAAGTTGCCGGAAGAACAGCGCACGCTCGGTTTTGTGATGCAGAGTTGGTTCATCGGCATCGGGCAGACGCTGGCAAATGCACTGCCATACCTTTTTACGGCGCTCGGCGTGGTAGGTGTGATGTCGACGGGCATTCCGCTTTCGGTTGATTACTCGTTCAAGATCGGCGCGATTGTTTTCCTCGTGGCAGTGCTTTGGACTGTGCTGACGACGAAAGAGTATCCGCCTGAAGACATGGAGGCGTTCGAGCGTCTGCGGCGTGAGCGCAAGGGTATTGCCGCAGGCTTCGCGGAGATCCTCTCTTCATTAGCTGAGATGCCAACGACGATGAAGCAACTAGCGGTGGTCCAGTTCTTCACGTGGTTTGCGTTGCCGTGCATGTGGCAGTTCTTCGGAATCGCGGTCGCGCGACACGTTTTCCGTGCGCCGAATGAACAATCGCCGCTGTTTGCGGAAGGAACGGAATGGGGTGGGCTGTGTTTCGCCGCTTACAACGTGGTCTGCTTTTTGGTCGCGTTTACGTTGCCGTGGCTGGCGAATGAATTCGGCCGCAAGATGGTTCACATGATCGCGTTGGTTTGCGGTGGTATCGGTCTGATCTCGGTCTTGTTCATTAGCAACAAGTATATGTTGTTCGCGAGCATGGCGGGCGTTGGTGTGGCGTGGGCTTCGATCCTATCGATGCCGTACGTGATGCTCTCGACTGCGGTGCCGCCGGCGCGCATGGGTGTTTACATGGGGGTGTTCAATCTGTTCATCGTGATTCCACAGATCGTGATGTCGCTCATCGTGCCCAACATCTTCAACAACGTGCTTGGCGCAGATCCGCGCAACGCGGTTGTGCTCGGCGGTTTTAGTCTTTTGATTGCAGCGGCGACGGTTTTGATTGTTAAAGATGTACACGAAAAGATCCGTACTTAAGTTCATCTTAATCCCGCTCCTGTTTTTCTCGGCCACGGGCGTTTTGGCACAACCGCGGCCCGTTCCCGACTGGGTACGCGACGGAGTCATTTACGAGGTATATCCGCGCGCCTTCTCGCAACAGGGAAACTTCAACGCCATCACCGCGCGTCTCGACGAACTAAAAGATCTCGGCGTCACGATCCTGTGGTTGATGCCGATTCACCCGATCGGCCAGGAAAAGAAGAAGGGAACCATCGGCAGTCCCTACGCTGTACGCGACTACTACGCGATCAATCCCGATTACGGTACTGCCGACGACCTGAAGCGTCTCGTTCGCGAAGCGCACTCGCGCGGGCTGAAAGTCATTATTGACATCGTCGCCAATCACACGTCGTGGGACAGCGTGTTGATGAAGCATCCGGAGTTCTACAAGCGCGACGCAAAAGGCAACATCACGTATCCCTACGATTGGTACGACATCGCCGCGTTGAACTACAGCAACCAGCAACTGCGCGGCTACATGATCGACATGTTGAAGTACTGGATTCGCGAGTTTGATCTCGACGGTTTTCGTTGCGATGTAGCGGGAGAGGTGCCGACGGATTTTTGGGAGCGCGCGCGTGTTGAGTTGGAGAAGATTAAGCCCGACATCGTGATGCTTGCAGAGGCGCACAAAGCCGAGTTGCTGGTGAAGGCATTCGATCTCGACTATTCGTGGCCGCTTCACAGTGCGTTGATGAAAGTGATGTTTGGACAGGCGCCCGCTTCGACTTTGCGCGAGGAGTGGGAGAAGGAGGTCAAGGAGTGGCCCAAAGGCGCATTGCACATGCGCTTCTCTGACAATCACGACGAGCGGCGTGCGATTGCGCGTTTCGGCGAACCGGGTGCGCTTGCGGCGTCGGCGTTGATGTTCACGCTCGATGGCGTGCCGATGATCTACAACGGCATGGAGGTCGGCGACACGACTGAATCTGGCGCGCCTGCGTTGTTTGAGAAGTTGCCGATCTTCTGGGCTATTGGCGAACGGCGGCCGGAGTTTCGCAAGTTTTACAAAGAGATGATGGCCTTCCGAAGAAAGAGTAAAGCGCTTAGACGCGGCTCGCTCGAGTGGATCGGCAACTCCGACGAGTCGCGGGTTGTTTCGTTTGTGAGGCGTGTCGAAGGCGAAGAAGTTTTGGTTGTCATTAATTTTTCAAATAGACCTTTCATTGGTACGGTCCGAGGGGCTAACGTCTCGCTGGCGGCGTGGCAGTTCAAAATCGGGAGTAATACAAGCGGGGATTTTAAAGCCGATGTGAGATCGGATTCACACTGGCCGACCGCCGCGAAGAATGGATTTGGCACGTCGGTCACGCTTGAGTCGAAAGTGTGGTTTACGCTCGCCGATGGTGTGATGACGGAAGTGTTCTATCCGACGATTGATTCGGCGAAGGTGAAGAGACTTCAGTTTCACGTGCATACTGACGCGAAAGTCGAACAGGAACTCAACGACACGGTTCATCGAATGGAGCTGCCGAACAAAGCGTCGCTTACGTTTCGGCAGGTAAATAGTGCGAGAAGTGGGCAGTACACAATCACCAAAACTTACGTCACGGATCCGCAGCGTGACGCTGTGATCGTCGACGTTCAATTTGCCAGCAAGCAGCCCGCTCGGCTTTCCGTGCATTACGATCCGACGATCAAAAACAAGGGCAACTCAGCCGTTGCGACAAATTGTGAGACCGAGCCGCGAGCGCAGTTGAACTGCACAGTCGCGCTCGGTTTTGGCGAGAACACTGCCACTGCTGCGGCTGCGGCTGATAGTTCATTGAAGCGCGGTTTTGGACAGGCGAGGCGGGAATATGAAACTGGTTGGCGCGGTTATGTCTCCGGGTTACCGTCCGTCGATGCTAAGCATCAGCACCAGTTCAACATGGCCGCGATGGTTCTGCGTGGACTCGAAGACAAGACTTTTCGCGGTGCGGTGATCGCTTCGCCGTCGGTGCCGTGGGGTGGTGGAGCTGATGCGGATGAGGCAACGATAAGTGGTTATCACGCGGTCTGGTCGCGCGATCTTTATCACATCGCGACCGCTTTCATCGCGCTAGGCGATCGCGCCGCCGCCAATCGGTTGCTCGACTATCTCTTCCGCGTACAGCAAAAACCGGACGGAAGTTTCCCGCGCAATACGTGGGTTGACGGACGCGTGATTGGCGACGGTTTGCAAATGGACCAGGTGGCGCTGCCGCTCGTGCTCGCTTATCAACTCAGGCGTACCGATCGTGCGACGTGGCAGAAGCACGTCAAACCGGCTGCGGATTTGATCGTGCGCCGTGGACCGAAGACAGATCAGGATCGTTGGGAAGAAAAGTCGGGATACTTTCCGGCGACAGCGGCGG
>DATNJO010000020.1:0-4395 GCA_035603895.1 Pyrinomonadaceae bacterium | reverse complement strand
CGTGCTGTTATTTTTGGCCACGTATTGGCCACTTGGAATCCTAAATTCTTAGGAGCTTTTCGACGGCTGGTCGAACAGCGCCACGACCACATTTACTCACGACCGTCTGATCGTCGCAATGTATTCCCGTTGGTCTTAACTACACATACGTGTTCTAAACGGCCTCGAACGCTTCTGTGCCATCCTTGTCCCAGACTGGGGTATCATTGGCCGTCAGCTATTGAGGTCGCCACCGTGGCGCGATTTTACCACCCGGATACACCAAACCCGGCAATAGTAGGTAGGGTTTAAAGAACTGATGAAGGAGCTATCCAGTTCAAGGCGGCGTTCTCAAGCCTCAACAGAGAAATCGCTGCGATTTGGACTTGGCGAATTCGAAAATATAGACCAGGACGGAACAAGATCCTCGCTGCAAGACCTCCGGAGCCTCTTTCTTTCTATAGCGTCGCGGGCCAAACCAGAACTTGCATCAGATTTGGAAGAGCTTCTCGGGGTGTACTCCCAGATCCCGCTATTTTGTTATCCAGGAGACAAGAAACGACGCAATACGAGAAACGGCGGAAAGCGCTACGCATGGAGTTCGCATTGCCGACCGAAATGGACAGACATCGAGAGCGCCTGGCAAGATTATAGTTCGAGCGCAACTTCGAATTCTTCCCAACCGCATTTTGAATTGCGATTCGACGATTACTACGACGTGCAGGATCGCAACGGTGTATGGTTGGTCACTTTCAACATGCCGGCGCATACTGATCCGAAGATTCAACAATTCATACTTAGGGTGTTCGATTGGTCCAAAAAATACGGACTAAATGCAACGTGGTGTCGGCAGTTCGCATATGAAACACTCGATTTATGGTCCCAGAGCGAAACATATAGAAAGGCTCGCTTTTGGTGGTACACAACAGCTTACGTTTCATCGTCGCAATTTGGAGCGCATGATAAATTTGTGCAGTTGATGCGCACGTTTGAACCGCTTCCACAGGAATTTGTCTTCAAGTGGACTACTCTGTTCCCGGTTCAAGGTTTTCGTGGAAAGGAAAAGAACTTTATAACTGAAAAGTTCCGCGAAGAACTCGACATGTTCCTGGATCGATGCGAGCAGCAAGCCGAACAGGCAAACCTCGTTCGAAGCGTCCGCAAACACACACGCGAACATTTGCGGTGGCTTGCGGATTTTCAGGTGAAGCAAATGGGATATAAAGAAATTTGCGAGGCTGGTAGATCACTAGGTGGATTATCGAATCAGCCACGATCTTATCTGAATGACGATACGAAGACAGTTAGGCAGGCAATTAACAAGCTTGCAAACGTTCTTGAATTACCTTTACGCGCGGAACCACGTAAGCCCGGACGTCGACGTAAGCGTTAATACTCACCGGACCCATTTTGGGGCAATTGCATCTTTTCGGAAATTCTCACGCCTCATTCGATAAATTCCTTTTTTCTGGCCCAGAGATATCTACAATCTGCATTGTCAGCCAATTTTGGCGATCGCCTGCGACTGATGTGTATTGAATTTATTTAGAATGAGAGTCGTAAGAGATATGCGAAGGGAAGTGGACGTTCAGAAGCGAATTGAGAAATTAGAAAACGTGATGAGTGAGGACAGCATCTCACGATTAGAACGAAAACTTATTCGAATAGGAATGCTCGTGATCGCGTTACTTACTCTACTACTTATTGTCGTCACCAAGGTGATGGACCTTATACATGCCATCACTAAAATCTGGTGAGGAGTATAGGCAATTCGACAATTCGGTTCTAAGGAGTCATTGAGAAAAAACCCGAAGCAAAGGCCGGTATATATCGTTTAGACGGTGCTATGTTTGTTGAAGAGAGACTAAGGATGGATTTCTTTCGCTTCAAAGAGCTAGTGTAGGTATGCCGAATTTAGGACCACTCCGCTGGTCCAAGCAGCGGAATCACATACCTTTCCATAGTCGTGTCAACCGTTTGCTCGTCGGCAATTAATTAAAAAACAACTATTGATCTGTAGAAGTGTCAGGATTTATGGTAGTGATTTTAAACCAATAGTCCCGATCCTGAAACAGGCGAATAGCTCAAGAACTTGCAACCATCCAGAGCATCCAGTGCATGTCTAGCGATATCGTTTATTAATCAAAATTAGAAACACGTGTTTTACACCATGGGTGGGCGTAATATTGTGGGGTTTTCGGCTCCCATGATTAAGGCAAGCAATGCGGGAGGCAAGACACTGAATGAATCCCGGGATATTCCTAATACAACCGAATGGTGAACTTGTTGAGATGAATGAAACTCAGTACGACTCTGAAGATCTGTTGCAGCGTCTGCTGGCAGAGTATCCTTCCCTCTTGGCGGGAAACCAGATTGAACCCAGAGCACCAAGAAAATGGCTGTTCATTGAACGTGAAAGCGGAGTGCCGTCGAAGGAAGGAGGGGGAGGCCGGTGGTCGGCTGATCATCTATTTCTGGATCAGGATGCAATACCAACGATCGTAGAGGTGAAACGGAGCAGCGATTCACGCATTCGGCGGGAAGTTGTAGGTCAGATGTTGGACTACGCTGCAAATGCAGTTGTTTATTGGCCAGTTGATCTAATGCGAGAAAGATTCGCCAAAACCCACGGCTCGATTGCCGATGAAAAACTGACCGAGTTTTTGGATGGCGCAATGGAGCCCGAAGAATTCTGGCAACTGGCGAATAAGAATGTCCGAGAGCGGAATGTACGACTTCTTTTCGTAGCTGATGAGATTCCCACCGAGCTACAGCGCATCATCGAGTTCTTGAATGAGCAGATGGACCGAACAGAAGTGTTAGCTGTGGAGATTAAACAGTTTGTTGGAGGTCAACAACGAGGCTTGGTCCCACGCATCATTGGAAAAACGGCAGAGGCTCAACAGAAGAAGTCGATAGGCCCTCGTTCGCGAATGAACGAGGATGAATTTTTTGAAGCGTTAGAATTGCAGAGATCTCCTGATGAAGTTGCCGTCGCGAGGAGAATACTGGATTGGTGCGAGGCCCACTTTTCGCGGGTAAACTGGCCAGGTTCTTCTTTTGTCCCAGAGTTTGTTTACGATTCTGATATCTTCAGTCCTATTTCTGTCACCAAATCCAAGTCCGGCAGGGTGGTGATGCGCTTCGGATTCATTAAAGACAAAAATATACCCTTCCATGATGAGGCGAAGCGTATTGAGTTTCTGCGGCGGTTAAATAATATTGACGGCGTGAATCTTTCACCGGATAGCATCGATAAGTTTCCAACTATATCGCTTTCGACCCTAGCATCTGGCGATGCACTTCTGCAGTTTACCGAAGTATTACATTGGTCGATCCAACAGGTTACGGCTGCTAAACGAGCATAGTGCTCGCCTCATCAACCTGATCGGCACACTTCCTAAACCAGTAGTATTTATCTTAGAGAGATTGTTTTGAATTCAACCGTCGTTACGCTATGAGAAAGACTCCTGAAGAGCGCGCGCGGATGATGCGAGCATTCAAGAGATCAGATACCGCACCTGAGATGGCTGTGCGCCGGCTTGCTCACCGCATGGGCTACCGCTATCGACTCCATAGAAGAGACCTCCCTGGAAATCCCGATCTTGTATTCGTGGCGCGGCGCAAAGTTGTATTTGTGCACGGATGCTTTTGGCATTCCCACGGCTGCCACCTCACAAGGCTGCCGCGCGCCAACCTTGATTACTGGATTCCCAAGCTCCGCGGCAACCGTGACCGTGACAAACGGAGCCTGAAAGCGCTAGCTGCGATCGGCTGGAGATCCCTCGTTATCTGGGAATGCGAGGTTAAGGACCTGAAGCGGCTAGGAACCCTTCTTAGACGTTTTCTAGACAACTAACAAGTGGGTCGAGTAGCGAAGCAACAAGAACGTGAGCCTATTTGCATTTGCACCAATATGGTGTAACGTGGTGTGCACCACTATGGTGTAGCATGGTGAATACGCGATGAAAAGCAGAAAGCACTCACGAAACGCATCGAGAAAAGGCTCAATTCGGGTATCGGTCAGCTTTCCTGCGGACATCTACAAAACTCTCAACGATATTGCACGGCAGAAAAAAGTCTCGCTCGCTTGGGTCGTTCGCGAGGCCGCGGAGGAATACATTGCGCACAAATGGCCGCTGTTTGCGAAGAAGGAGTTGTAGCACCCTCGGAGCGAATTCAGGGCGATCAGGACGCAGGTGAAGGAATATGCCGCAGACGCTCCGGTTTATTGATCTGTTCGCCGGTCTCGGCGGTTTTCATCAGGCGCTGAAGGCCCTTGGGCATAAATGCGTTTTTGCATGTGAGATTGACGAGGACCTTGCCACGCTCTACGAAAAGAATTTCGGGCTTCGTCCGCACCATGATATCCGAACACTGGACATTGATGCGGTCCCCGAGCATGAAATCCTCTGC
>DATNJO010000019.1:0-5449 GCA_035603895.1 Pyrinomonadaceae bacterium | reverse complement strand
ACCTACAGCCGTCTGAGTTGCTGAGTCAGAACCAGACGACAGCATTGACACCGGGAATCGTCCTGCGCACACAGCCACGGGTCAGTGTGCTGCCGTCAGACATTCCCAATACGCTCGCCAGTGCAGCAGCCGCACTGCAATGCGTCGTCTACGACGTCGTGAGAAATCCTGATGCGACCGATGAGTCTAATCTAACGATCGCGATCGGACTGTACATCGACAACTACACGGCGACCGGTGTGGTCGCGCCGAACCTCGAGATTGAGATCGACGGCATGGTTGTCGACACCGGATCGGATCCGACTTTTCAGAGTGTCGAGACAGCGTTCAGCGAACTAGGTCTCGACCAGCCCGACTTCGTCGTGAAGTTGCAAACCGTTCAAGGAATCTTCGTGCCGGCTGCGAACTTGACGCACGCGGATTTCATCGTGCCTCAACCACCGCCTTCTCAAATTGGTCCGGCCGTGCCGGTCTTCAACATCACCAATCTTCCCGAGGGCTCTGGCACGATCGAATTTCTGGCAAACCAGAACCGCGTAGTGGAAAACTTCTTCAACGCCGGTTCGGCGCTTTACATGACCGCCTGTTGCTATCAGCCGGAGTCGTTCGACACATTCGCCAACCTGGCAGCGCAATTCAATAACATTACGTTCGATCAGTTAGCGGAATTCAACGCTAACGCGCCGCTGCAAGCCGGTGTCTCGCTGGCGATTCCAAATCTTACCTACATCAGCGATCCTGTGACGGTCTACGCACCTTACTCGCCTCGCACTAGCGATTCGTTAGCGGGTATCGCCGGCACGTTCAAGTCGACGACCGGCGCGATAGCCGAAATCAATCGATATTTGCCTGGCATTTTCGCGGACGGCGCAACGATTACGATCGGCAAAACAGTTAGGCCAACTCCGCTCGATTCGCTGCAATCCGTGGCGGATGCGTTAGCGTTACCTTTCGATCAGTTCGTCGCCGCAATCAAAGACACGACCAATCTCTATCGCACCCAGGGCACGGTGTTGACGCCGCTGCCTGTTGTCCCTGACGGAGGCACAGGCCAGAGCCCAACGCTTCCGCAGCTCGTGCAACAGTTCAATATTCCATCGGGCGACTCCGATGTAGTCGGCACGTCGCTGCTCACGACGAATCGATCGCTGGAGAGATTTCTGCGTGCGGGAGCGTCGATCGCAGCGCCCGGGCCTACGACGCCGATCACGGTCAAGGATCACGACACGGTTAACACCATCATCAACCGGTTCGCGCGCGAGCAAGGTGTGCAAGTGACGGTCACCGAATTGGCAATCACTAACGCCTCGACACCCGGACTATTCACGATCGGCCAACCGTTCGTGCTCCCGCCCAATGTCACTACGACTACGAGCGACGTCAGGCCGACGATTCCACCCGAGGGTCACAAGGGAGAAGACGCGATCGTTTTCCCTGTCAGCGTGAGCGTCAACATGAGGCGGCCGCTCGGTCTCGTCGCGCCGGACTTTCAGGCCACTACGGCTGTCTACGACAACACAACCACATTCGCGCCACGTGGTCTGTCGCAGGGCGCTAGTTCTGTGAACCTGACCGCCTTTGCCCGCAACTTTGAATCGGCGTTCACGGATTACCGGTTGAAGTGCGCGGTGGTCCAGAAAGACGCGATGAGCAGTCCACAAGCACCGCAACTCTTCGCCGTCAACTTCGGTGAAACTGGTGTGAGTCGTTTCATTGTGGACGAGAAGGTGCCGCAGTTTTATTCGATGGCTCCGTTGTCAACGAAACTTCTCAGCGGCACGCTGCCAATCAGGAAATACATCAGTGGTTGCGGCCTCGGCCCCGTCGAGAAAAAGACATTCGATGCGGTAGATTTGGATAGCTGGATGGGACAGTTGCTCAGTGCGGTCGATCTATTCCTGACCGCGAACTATTCGATCCCCGCTTTTCAACTCGACGACCGTGGTCCAACGGGTTCTGGTTCCGCGAGCGCGTTTGAGCAACTTCCCGCACCTGCTGCGACTGGGCCGGTCGGCATGGCGGGGATTTCGCTGGAGTCGAGTCTTCCCGCGGTCGACGCCGATCCACGCGGCTGCACCGGCGGCACCGGCGCTTACGGTCCCTACAATTACGACGAGATCGTCGCCGCGAAGTATGGAATCGCCCAACAGTTGAGCGCGGAAGTTGTGCCGATACTCGAGAACATCGGCCCTACCGCCGGCTATTACTCTGACGCTGCACAGGAAACGCTCTATCAACAAATGTTGGTGCGTCTGACTGACGCTTACAACGTTAACGCAGTCGTGCAGTATCCGGTCGATCTGGAGTCGCCGTGCGTTACACCGCTCGATGCGCAAAGCACGACTGGTCCGCTTCCTCCACGCGTCTCAGGACAAATCATTTCCGATCTCTTCGCGGCCCCGGTCGATCCCGGTGGCGAGACCTTGCCTCCCGTTCCATTGCAGGATTTGCTCGCGCACTTCAAGGTCTCGCTGGCATTCATCGCCGAAACAATCGCGGGCGTACAGGGTCTGTTGCAGGCCGGTGTGGTTGTCGTGTACAACGCGCAGGCCTACACAATCGAGCAGAACGACATGCTCAACGTCGTCGCACATAAACTGGACGTTGAGACCGATCCGTCCGCACCTGGTTACTGGGAGTCGTGGACACAATTCATCGCCGGCATCGCTGCGCAGCCGATGCTCGTCGCGGGCTGGACTCTCTCCGTCGTTCAGATTCAGCGAACGGTTTACACGGGCGACACGATCGAGACCATCGCGGAATTCTTCGGCACTGATGCGGCGACAGTCGGTGAAGCCAATCAGTCGAAGATCGGCATCTTCGCGCCCGTTGAACTCAAGCTCGAAGGCTATGAGCCATACGTGATTAAACCCGACGATACGTTGCTGACGATGGCCCCCGCGATCGTACCGATCGGCGATAACCCGCCGCTGACGGTAGGCACGTTGGCGCAAGCCGCGAGCGGTATTCCGTCGTTGTTACCCGTCGGCGAGATTCTTTATTTAACGCAGGTTCTACCGGATATCACGCTCTCAACCGCAAAGGTCAGTCTTGGCCGCGTTGGCGATCCGCAGGGACTTGCGCCGCCGCTCTCATTCCTATTCTCAATCAAGCATCCGCGGCAATACCGCAAGCTCTTTCTGACGCTGAAATATGTGATCAATGAGATGGAGTTCGGCATTCGTAACGTGCCGAACACAGACGGGTATCAAGCATCTTCGTGGCTCACGTTCGTGTTGCCGATCGGTTCCGGTGAAGGCGCCGACGTGGGTGTCAAAACTGAGATGAGTCAGGTGCAGATTCCGATTCCGCTGCGCGCGTATCCTGTGCCGCCAACGCTTTCCGCTCAAAGTGGTCTGGCGAGCGAAGCGGCGAGCCCGCCCGTGACACCGGAAGAAGCGATAGCGCAGGGTAAGAGTTGGGACTACCGGATCGATTTTCAGAGTACCAACGCGGCGCAGGATTCTAACCACGTTCAAGTTAGCTTCAACGCGTTCGCTGGCCCAACTGGTCCAAATTCTCTTGCGTTGTCCCCTAAACGCGTGCAAGCAGTGTTCGGCGCACTCGCAGAATACATTGACGCATCTGCGAGTCTCACCGCGGATCTCGCATTACTGCTGCGGCAGCCAAATCAAACGGCTGCGATCGCGGTGTCAGTGCTCGACACTTTCGCAACCAGCGTCGCGAGAGCCCTGGGCTACACTGCTCCGTTAGAACTCTTGAGCGCGCAGTGGCCGTCGCTAACCTATCTCTACAAACTACAGACGACCGCCGCAAATCGCGAACTGAAAGAACTAACGTTAACGTATGAATCCGGCCCCTCTGGCGCAACTAGTCCTCTCTGGCCGGATGTGTTGATTCGCAGTCTCACGGCCCCGACGGGCGGCACGGGCGCAGACGCCGGTTTTATCCCCCTCACGCGCTTCGGTCCTACCGCGGGCATGACCGCGACGTTTAGTTATCCGCCCGACTTCCCGGCGGATGTTCCGATCATGCAGCGCTTCCTCTTTGAAGGCCGCGACGTGATTCAAAACCAGAACGCATCGGGTGGCATTTACCTGACGAGAAACGACAACCTGATCGCCAGCGGGCCTCTCGGCGCCGTCAGTCCGACCGGCTCGACCGCGCCACCAAAACCTGTCGACACCAGTGAAGCATTTTTGTATCAGACGCCGTTGGTCAGCTTCATCAATCCATTGACACCGTTTTTGAGTGACTCGACACCGATCGATGTCGCGAACTTGCGTGGACCATCGGGTCCGTTACAACCGCCGCGGACGCTGGCGCAGCACATCGACAACATGCTCGATGCAGTGCTTGAGTTGGGACCGGATTCTCCCGTGCAAGCGGACAGCGAGATTTCGATCCTGTGCAGCTACGCGTTTACCGTTGGCGGCGAGGGAGGCATAGTAGCCACGACGCCGATCCGGCTTGTGCCGGCGCAGTTAATGACGGCGTCTACGAAGACCGGTTTCGCGCATGAACTCAGTAAAAGTATTTTGAGTTGGCCCGGTTGGCCCGGCTACGGCGGACCCGGTGAACTAATCTTCGACCTGAATGTTTTCACCAGTGGGGACACCTCAGATTCGTCCCTTAAACCGATATTGGAATTTGAAGTCCTGCGCGTCCCTGTAAGTCAGATCATTCCTCCGGCGTGACAACTGGTTGAATATAAAGCGAGACGAAACATGGCAAATGATGAAAGACCCGAAGACTCTGGCCCAGTGGGCAGCGTAACCTGGGACTACATAGTCTTAAATAGTCTCACTGGACCTACCGGAAGCTCCGGTGCCACTGGCCAGCAGGGCAACACAGGAGCCACTGGTCCAACAGGTGCGACGGGTTCAACTGGAGCTACAGGCGCGACGGGCAAGACGGGCGATCCAGGACTTACAGGACCAACCGGAAGCACGGGTGCTACTGGCGCAACAGGCGCGACGGGCAGGACCGGTGACACGGGACCAACCGGAAGCACCGGTGCCACCGGCGCTACTGGCGCGACGGGTAGGACCGGTGATACAGGTCTCACAGGACCCACTGGTGCTACTGGTGCTACTGGTGCAACCGGTGGAACAGGCGCCACGGGCAGAACCGGTGACACGGGACTTACGGGACCAACCGGAAGCACTGGTGCCACCGGCGCTACTGGCGCAACAGGTAGGACCGGTGATACAGGTCTGACAGGGCCCACTGGAGCAACTGGTGCAACCGGTGGAACAGGCGCCACGGGCAGGACCGGTGACACTGGTCTTCCGGGACCCACGGGCGCAACAGGCGCAACAGGTAAAACGGGCGATACAGGTCTTCCCGGACCCACCGGAAAAACCGGAGCCACTGGCGCCACCGGTGCCACTGGCGCAACAGGCGCCACGGGTAAAACGGGCGATATAGGTCTTCCCGGACCCACCGGAAAAACCGGCGCCACCGGCGCCACCGGAGCTACTGGTCT
>DATNJO010000018.1:0-2226 GCA_035603895.1 Pyrinomonadaceae bacterium | reverse complement strand
GCTCCCGACGATCGTGCGGCACGGCTCGGCACATCGCTTTATCGCCCGAAAGTTGAGGGGTTCAGTTGTCCTGACAGCAAGCACTATCCGTTTGAGGATTTCATTCGCGTGAAAACAGCGCCGTACAAACCTAATTCGCTGTTGGCGTTTGTTCGCTCGGACATATCGTTTCACGGACTCGATCCGTTGACTGAAGCGGACGTCGCAACGGAAGGGCGCGATGTGATCCAGTACGTGGTACACGACAAGGCCGTGCGTGAAGCGCAGCTAAGCGCCAAACGTGCGGCAGAGAAGGCGGCGTCATGAAGCGGCGAATACTCTTCGTTTGCCGCGCAGCGTCGAGTGAGAGCGCGCGCAGTGCACAGGCACTTGCGTCGCTCGAAAACGTCGAAGTTGTGACCGCGGACGTCAGCGAGTTCGAATCGTTGATGCAAGTCGCAGATGCATCGTTTGAGCGGATCGTCACCACGCAGGAGACGTTACTGGAAATCGTGGCGCTGGCAAACGAGGCACTGGGTCTTCCAGGCTTGAGCGTCGAGACGGTTCGAAACGCGTTGGATAAGTCGCGTTTGAAATCAACGCTGAAGCAAGCCGGAATCAACACGCCCGCCTACGAGGTCGTGGCAAACTTAGACGAAGCACAGCGCTTTGCGAGAGAACTCGGCTTTCCAATGGTATTGAAATCTCTCTCCGGCAGTGGCGCGTTAGCGACGTTCGTCATTCACAGCGACGACGATCTCAAGCGAGTAACCGACTTAGGTGCGTTCCTCGCGGAGCAGTACATCAATGGTCAGGAACTTTGCGTCGATACGATCACGATCGACGGTGAGCCGCGGTTTCACTCGGTCTGCTGTTATCAGCCGTCGATACTCGAAGCCGTGGAAGACACGCAGATTCAGTGGTCGTGCGTGATGCCGCGAGACATGACGCCGTACGAGAACTTTATCGAGCAAGGACTAAAAGCGGTTAAAGCGTTGTCGGTGAGAAACGCGATGACGCACATGGAAGGTTTCATCGATCCAAACGGGCGTCCGTGGTTTACCGACGCAACACTGCGGCCCGCAGGCGCGCGCATCGCGCCGATGCTTGCCTACGCCTACGACATCGATCCGTACCGCGCGTGGGCCAGAGCCGCCGTCGACGAAGCTTTCGATGGTCCCTGGGAACGGAAGTACGCAGTTGGAACGATCTTCTTGCGCGGTCTTGGTTCAGGATCCGTGCGGCAAGTAATCGGCGTCGAACGCGTGCAGCACGAATTTGGCGAGATGATCGCGGAAGCGCGCTGGCCGCGTGTTGGTGCCCGCAAGTCAGCGACATACACGGGCGATGGCTATCTCACGATCCGTCATCCAGACACCGCAATAGTCCAGCAGGCACTTCGCTCTATCGCGCAGTTAGTGAAGATTACTTACAGTTCCGACGAGCCGCTGGCGACAGGGACGTGGGGACAAAGATTGGAAAAATTCAACGAGTTAAATCGACCCGCATGGGACGTTAGTTCAGAGTTCAACCTTTAGGTTGTCAACAAACTAAAGTTTGAACTCAAAACGGAGAACTTGAGTGGAGGAGAACATGGTGACAGAAGCGCCACGCGCATTCAACCGCGAGATGTATCACGACCATCCGGAAAACGTTTTCTACGGCACGGACGACGGCGCCCAGGATGGTTCATTCAGTGAGTTTGCCGAGATCAAAGCTCACTACGAAAGCGTCGCGCCCGAGCGCCACGAGAACATTCACATGATCAGCGTCGTCGGCGGTCTATATGGCCTGAACCTGATCCCGCTGTGGAAACCGAAGCGCCTGACAATCTTCGACATCAATCCGACGGCGGTCACGTATTTCAAAATCATTCACCACGTGTTTACCACGAGCCGCGACCCGGCACATTTTCTTCAACGCCTCACCGACGGCGACTATGAAGCACAAACCGAGCGCGAACAGTTCGTCCGCGAAAACATCCAGCTCAAGCAACGGGGCGCGTTGCCGCGCGAACGCGGCTCCACCAAACGTCCTTACGAACAAAGCTGGCAATACGCGTTCGAGCACTTCGACCTCACCAAAAAGATTCTCAGCGAAGTGCCGCTCGAGATTCGCACGGAGCCGATGGAGAGCGATGACTTCCGCTCGTGGATTCGCGAACAGAACAACCTGTGGATCTACAGTTCGAACATCACGGAGTTTCACTACTTCGATCTCGATTTTGCCGACACGTCGAACGTAGCG
>DATNJO010000017.1:0-2954 GCA_035603895.1 Pyrinomonadaceae bacterium | reverse complement strand
CCCGACGATCTTTCGCTCACCTCGTTGCAGAAACGAACGAAGTTCGGTGCCTGACGCGAACATGAGCAGTATCAAGCCGAGCTGCGAAACAACAGATAGCGCGCCCGGAACGAATCCGGTTCGCGCAAAGACCATCTGACTCGCAGTCGGAAAAAGGGTTGAGAGAAACGTGGGACCGAGCAGCAGGCCGCCGATGATCTCACCGATCACTCGAGGCTGATGAAAATAAGCAAAGAGGCGGCCCATGCACCTTGCCGCCACAAACAGCAGGGCCAAAGCGGCAAACAATCGAGCGAGGTCGATGAGGCTTATTTCATTCAAGTTCGGTTACTGGCGTGACTGGAGAATTCAACCGACTTTGTCGTCATTAGATAACATAATCAAAGAACCTTCAAGATTTATTAGACCGTCCCAACGGTAGTGGGTCACTTTCCCTACAAGTGTCCGATAAACTTTAGTTTGTCGCGACATTTCGACAAGCTAAAGCTTATCGGACATCAAACTAACCCACTACCCGGAATCGCTACTTTCTTGACACGCAGACTCGCCGCGTGTTACACCCTCGGACTCCTGATCAGTGTCAGTAGGTACAGAAAGCAGCCAGAGTCCTCGCGCAGTGGCTTTCGGAGAGGCCTTGCATAAGGGTTGACCGTAGAGACGACCGAGTTAAGTTTGCCCAGCCGAATCGAAACGGTTGCCGCCGCGGCCGCCGCCGTGGCTCAGTTCGTAGGCCGCTTTGGAGTCAGCGACGATGCTGCCTATGGCATCGACATGGCCGTACGCGAGGCTGTGACCAACGCCGTGCTTCACGGCAATCGTCAGGACGAAAACAAAACGGTAGACATAGTTTTGAAGAGCTTGCCGGACGCTGTGGAAATCAGCGTCCACGACCAGGGCCACGGGTTCAATCCGGAAAACGTCCCAGACCCAACTGCTACCGAGAACCTTTTGAAGACCTCGGGCCGCGGCATCTTTTTCATGCGTACCTTTATGGATGAGGTTTACTGGTTGATCCGGCCCGAAGGTGGTACAACAGTGCGCATGCTCAAGCGACGTTAATTCGCATTTGCATAAAGGAGATTTCTGACAATGGCTGAGTTGAATATCAACGAGCGTCAAGCGGGAGATGTAACCGTTCTCGACATGAGCGGAAAGATCACGATCGGTGAGGGCAGCGTCGCTTTGCGTACGGCTGTCCGGCGTCTGCTTGAAGAAGGTAAAAAGCGCATCCTTTTGAATCTCGCCGGCGTAAGTTACATCGATTCCAGCGGCATCGGCGAACTGGTCTCCAGCTACACTGCGATAGGCAAAGAAGGTGGACAGCTTAAGCTGCTCAATCTCACGCAGAAGCTTCAGGACCTGTTGACCATCACCAAACTGTTGACTGTGTTTGATGTTTACGAAACCGAAGCAGAAGCGCTCAACAGTTTTAAGTGATCGAGCGGAGTGACCGGAAGGTCATCGTAACGGAGAACTAAAAATGGCCGAACTCGATGTGAAGGAACGACAAGCGGGAGACGTCACGATTCTCGATTTGCGCGGTGAAGTGCGAATCGGCGAGGGTAGTATCGCCCTGCGCGATGCGATTCGAAACCTGGCGGACGCGGGCAAGCAGAAACTGCTGCTGAATCTCGCGGGCGTGAGTTATATCGACTCGAGCGGCATCGGCGAGTTGATCGCCAACTACACGACTGTCAGCCGTCAGGGCGGTCAACTCAAGTTGCTCAAACTAACGGATCGAGTTCAGAACCTGCTGGTAATTACAAAACTGCTGACCGTCTTCGATGCTTACGAAGACGAGGCAGAAGCGTTGAAGAGTTTTCAGTAAAGAGGCTAAGGCCACAGATCTTCACGGACAAACACAGTAACTGTCTGTGTTAGTCGGTGAAAGTCTGTGGCTTTATTACTTGATGTTTCGAAGTGCATTTCGCCGTCTGCTTGCGATCGACGACCCACCCGAGCGGACGGCGCTTGCTTTTTCAATCGGCGTTTTCATCGCCTTCTCGCCGTTTCTCGGTCTGCACACCATCATGGCCACGGTCGTGGCCTTCGCGTTCCGTTTCAACAAGATCGCCATCTACACGGGCACGTTCATCAATAACCCGTTCCTGACTCTCGTCCCGATCATCATCGCGTCGTACGCGATCGGCGCGTTCGTGCTTGGCCGCCCGGTCGGCCTGCCTGACGAGGGACTCGAACTACTCCAGAACCCACACATCTTTTCCGGCGATTACTATCGGCGGGTCTTTGTCGAGAGCTGGAACATCGTCTGGCCCTTCACGATCGGCGGCACGGTCCTTTCCGTCGTTTGTTCGGTGTTGGCTTATCCGCTAACATTGCGGGCGCTACGTGCCTATCGCAGGCGTAAAGAGTCTACGGAATACAAAGAAAGCACCGAACAGAATTAGCGTTTATGAAGCAAGTTTTACTTATCACTCTGGCAGTAATGCTCTGCGCCGGAGTAGTTTCCTCCCAACCCCAACAAGTTCAACAACGGCCGCCTGCTTCGTTTGAAGTTTCTGAGTACGGCGTCGATTTCCAGTCAGACACGCGACTGATCGTCGTGATGGCCGCGCTTGACGCTGCCGGGTTCGATCCGGCGCCGGGCCGCCCACCAACGACTTTTCGCGCCAAACTGCGCAAGGATCTCGCGAACCTCGACCCCGACCTGCGTCATCGCCTGCAAGCTTTTTACGAACGAAACAAACTGCCGGCACCGGCCACTCCCGCCGATCAAGCAGCGCGTTACGTTTCGCTTGCCCTGGCGCTTGGCCCAACGCCGGGCCTCGAAGCGCCGCCACGTTCCGAAGACCTGCCAGCCGGACTGCTGGAAGTTTTGGACTTCGCGCCGCTGGTGCAGGAGTTCCAGCGCAAGTCAGGCATTGACGATCAACTCGTAAACTACACTCGTGCTTACCAGGCCGAAGGCGATCGTCTGCGCGCGCCGACCACGG
>DATNJO010000016.1:0-8439 GCA_035603895.1 Pyrinomonadaceae bacterium | reverse complement strand
CAGTGTTTCCAAGAGTCTTAATTGTGTAACCGGATCTTAAAACGTTTTCCAAGCTGGTGTGTGAAACTCGAATGATGCGCTGCCCACCGGCAAATCCCGAGTAGACGATCCGATCGCAAAGACCGTAAGGCGCTACATCGGAGACGTTATAGTTCACCGTTACGGTTCGGTTGAGGGAATCCGTGATTGTCATTGAATTGCTTGTATACGCAAACCGGAGCATGTTCCCGTTGCGATCGCGAATCCAGGTGACACTGCCACCGTCGATGCGGTATCTCGTACCATCACGCAGCATCAAATAACCGGAAACCGTAAAACTATGAGGCCCGACGAGATTGATGGAAGTGTGATCGATTATGTCTGTGTCTGAAATGAATGTTGCGGCTGTGCCGTCGGCTGTAACAAAGACTTTTCCGCGATTCGCTCCCTGGGTGCACGACGAACTAAGTGGTTGGCCATTTGTTTGTTGATCGCGCAGTTCGTATTCCGTGCCGCCTGGCATGGAGAACGTTATGCGTGAAAGTGTTTTGCTATACCAGGTACAAGTTAGGTTCGAGGACGTCAGAAGCCCGTAGTTTCTTCCAGTCATGCTACCGGCGCCGAGGCCGCTGTAAGGACTCCAGCCTAGCTGGGTTGGCTTATACGAATCGATCGTATTGCCATCCGGCATCTCTTTGTGAAGGTGGCTAACGTGCCAGCTTTTAACGTTCAGCGCCAGGGTGCTTGCCATTTGCGCCGATCCACGACCGCTAATCTGTAATAACGGCAGGTGGAAGTTCAGGTTGCCATTGTAAAGATTCACATTGTCGAAATCGCTGAGTCCGTACGAACCAGCGGGTGAGCCCGGTTGCAGGCCCGAAGGAGTACTGCCATCTGTAACAGAAGTAGTTGTCTGTTGTGCTTTAGCTACGCTGAGTGCCAGAACCATCAAGAATATTAGGGTGAGAGTTCTTAACGTTGCTTTGACGAACGATACTGGCACCATTGAAGTGTCCCTTCTTTTTATTGATGTTCTTGGAAACTCAGCAAGCACCAGAAATCTCACCGGTCCTGCTGCCAACGTCGCGACCAGCGTCCATCCGCAGAGCTGTACTGCTTCGACGGACTTCGCCGACGCTGTTTCGGTCGTTTAATTTTTATTGAATTCCTCTTTCGCGCGCTGGCACGGTCTATTGGAGACTCAGCAGCACCAAGATCTCGCCACTACCTCTCTCTAGAGGCTCGAGTGCCTTGCCGATTAGAGTTCCAGGTCGATGAATGCGCACGCCGCCGATCTCTACCGGCACCGACTTCATCGCGACACCTTCTTTGTCGCTTGTCACCAACAGATCGCCGATATTGATTGGACCGTTTCCAGCGTCAACCTTTACTTTGACGCGACCGGTCGTCGCAACCAGAACACGACCCTCACCTGCCTCACCCAACGCAATTCCCGGTTGCACTGAGATAACGCCGGCAACGCGACTGTCGTACGATTGTGTTGACGCAATCACCTGGTTTGATTTAGCTGAATCGAGGACGACTACAGTTGCGGGTGCGAGTTCTTGTGAGGATTCAACCCACTCGGCCATATCCTGATACTTCGCGTTGATGTTACCGCCGACGTCGATATTTCCCGACACTTTCACATTGCCGGTAACGTGCAACTTCTCAGTGGGACTTGCCGTGGCGATGCCGACATTGCCGGTCGCGTAGTTGACTGTTGTGCCGCTTGTAGTCCACTGGCTGCTTACCAACGGGTTTCCATTCACGCTCAAACCCGTAGCATTGACCGTTCCATTGACATCCAACTTCGAAGTCGGCGAAGCTACTCCAACGCCTACATTGCCGGCACCGTAGTTGATGGTTGTGCCGCTCGTGGCCCATTGACTGCTTACTAATGGCGTCCCATTCACGCTTAACCCAGTTGCATTGACCGTACCATTGACGTCCAACTTCGAAGTCGGCGAAGCTACTCCAATGCCGACATTGCCGGCACCGTAGTTGACTGTTGTTCCGCTAGTGGTCCACTGGCTGCTTACCAAAGGCGTCCCATTCACGCTTAACCCGGTTGCCTCGACCGTTCCATTGACGTGTAACTTCGACGTCGGCGAGGCCACACCAATGCCGACGTTGCCTGTGCTGTAGTTGATGGTCGTGCCGCTCGTGGCCCATTGACTGCTTACCAACGGCGTTCCATTCACGCTCAAACCCGTCGCATTGACCGTACCATTGACGTCCAACTTCGAAGTCGGGGAAGCTACTCCAATGCCGACATTGCCCGTGCTGTAGTTGATGGTCGTGCCGCTAGTGGCCCATTGGCTGCTTACCAACGGCGTTCCATTCACGCTCAAAGCCGTAGCATTGACCGTTCCATTGACATCCAACTTCGAAGTCGGCGAAGCTACTCCAACGCCCACATTGCCCGCACCATAGTTGATGGTTGTACCGCTCGTGGTCCACTGTGAACCACCAATCTGATTCCAGGCTGTTTTGCAGTCACCGGCAATACACAAACCACCAGACGAATTGATCGAACCACCCTGCACATCAAGCTTGAAGCTTGGCGTGGTCGTGCCGAGACCCAGGCTGCCACCCATTGTAAGAGATAGTAATCCGGTAAGAGAGGAAGCGGTGTTTGCAGTGCGCGAAGTGTTATCCGCCCACACACCAAACGCCCAGCCGCTCTGGGGGCCCACGGTAAGCATGGCGCCCTTGCCGCTGCCAATCATCTTCCACTGTCCGTCGAAATAAAGATTAGAGGTAATGTGATTGTTGTTGAGTGATGTGTAAAAGCCGTACTCAGAATTAGCACTAGTGCTCCACTGGTGAAAGATGTTACCGCCTAACACTTCGAATTTTCGGGTGGGCGTACCGCTTACCCCGATGCCAACATTGCCTCCAGGGTAGTTGATGTTTGTGCCGACCGTGGTCCACTGTGAAGTGATCACTTGACTCCAGGAAGTCCTGCAGTCGCCGCTTAGACACAACCCACCGGACGTATTGATTGAGCCGCCTTGCACGTCAAGCTTGGCCGCAGGCGTCGTTGTTCCGACGCCCACGTTACCTATGTTTGTGCTGTTAATGTTTCCGTTCGCATCTGGTTGCGTCCACTGCGCAAGTACTCTCGACGAGCTGACACACAGAACAATCAGTGCGATAGGAACAAGAGCGCCGACACCGATAACCCTGCGCTTTTTGTGAGATGATTGGCGTTTCATTCGTGAATCCTCCTAAAGTTATGTTGAGAGCTGCTGACGCAACAGGAGACTGCGAGAAGACGCTAGTCATCCCCATTTGAGCATCAGTTGTGATTGCTTTTTGCTTTGCGAGACAAGCCAGTCCCGCTGGGCAATAAACAACGATGCGATTACCGAGAAAGAGTTATGTTACAGATGTGCCCACCGCTGGTTGGAAACGGTGTTCACCGATCGGGGCAAGTGTCAAGAACGAATAACGACGAGAACTCTAGACGAAAGGCAAACCGAAATCAACAAAAAATTCTGCGACTGGTTTTGGTCTACGCCACGGATCAAGGAAAGCGTGGGGCGATTCTGGTGCTGTCAGAATATCGACGGAAGCATCGGCAAAGAGATGGTCACAAAAGAAAAGCGACAGGCTGTGCAGCCTGCCGCAAGTTGTTGCAAATAATGGTGAGCCGAGCAGGGCTCGAACCTGCGACCCGCTGATTAAGAGTCAGCTGCTCTACCAACTGAGCTATCGGCCCGTTCGTTAGAACGCAAAAAATTATACGTGCGCGATGGGGAGTGTCAAGCAAGTGAAGTTCTAAACAGAATTACCCGCTTGAATTTAGTTACTCTACTTGCTCGTCGCCGCACAGTGACTGTCCGCTAACAACTTCTGCACTGCATCAATCAAACCATCAATATCCGGCTTCGCCACGTACGCTGATGCGCCGGCAGCGATTGCTTCGCGGCGATGAAGCTCGTACGCGTCGCCACTGTAAAAGATGCACGGCACGCCGGGCGAGATTATCTGCAAACGCTCGCACAACTCCAACCCCGTTGCGTCGGGCAGACGACGATCCAAAACGTAAAGGTCAAACTCCTTTTTCTCGGCCAGCCTACAGGCCTCTTCCATCGTTCCGGCAGTCTCTACTTCATAGTCTTCTTTGGAGAGTAACAGTTCGAGCATCTCGGATGTATCGTGATGATCATCCACACAAAGAACGCGACATTTGGAATCT
Source organism: Pyrinomonadaceae bacterium (assembly GCA_035603895.1). Taxonomy (GTDB): domain Bacteria; phylum Acidobacteriota; class Blastocatellia; order Pyrinomonadales; family Pyrinomonadaceae; genus PSRF01. The sequence continues at coordinate 4,253 of DATNJO010000016.1, read as the reverse complement.
GCCACAGGGGAACCCTCCTCGTTGCCATACTTATCGGCTCCAGGAACCGCAGAGCCTCAGCGGGTGCGGACGGATTATAGTAGATTCTGGAAGGGGAGGGAAATTGGCGGTTTGACTAAGATAACCTCGGTAATTCGGATCGTTCACCTTTCTTGCGATCCAACTACCAGACGCGGTGGGCAGCCCTCCTGTCCACCCCAAATCAATCCATTTTCTGATTAAACGGCGAGGGATTTCTCATCGCTTTCAAAAGCTGGTTGAGCACTTCCAGGTCCTCGTCTTCAGGCTCCAACTGCCGGTACTTCTCAAGCGTCGCCGACGCCGCATCCAGGTCGCCGAGTTTGTGATAGACGAGAGACAGGTTGAAGTAGACGAGCGAAAAGCCCGGCTCGATCTGCGCCGCTGCTTCGTAGTGCAACTTGGCGAGTTGTAGATCGCCGGCGTCGTAGTAGAGGTTGGCGAGATTGTAGTGTGCTTCGACGTGCCGCGGGTCGTTTTTTAACGACAGCGTGAAGTTGTCGAGCGCGGCGGGTATCTGACCGCGTTCGAGATTGATGATCCCGAGGTTGCAATAAGCCTCGGCCACGTTGTCGCCCTCGTTGATCGCTTCAACGTAGTGTTCGGCAGCTTTCGGATCGCCCTGCTCGTGCAAGAGCAGCGCTTCTTCAAAAGGCGTGAGCAAACGCGCAAGACGTCCGGGTTCAATCCGAAACAGATTCAACTGTCCCTGAAGCTCGGCTTCGATCTGACGAATGCTGTGACCCTGTGCGCGTAACTCGCGCACGCGTCGAAACTGCGTTAACGCCTGGAAGTCGTAAACGAAGTCTGGCGTTTGCGATGGCGACGAAGCTTGAATGATGCCCTGTTCGGTCCAGCGGCGAATCGTCTTCTCGCTCAGGCCGAAGAGCTGCTTGATCTCTTTGACGGTGTAAGAAGATTTGACACGTTGATAATCTGCCTTTGACGGGACAGGTGAGGGAAACGAGATTACCTTCGGGCTTGTGTCTTTCATCGAATTTCAGCCTCAAAAAAGCACAAACGTGTTCACAAAATCCCTTGTGCTTCTTTGTGGCCCTACCCGACTTTTCGCTTCTTGGCAGCACGCGGTTTCACCAGCGTGATCTGCGGCTTCTTCTTCGCTGCGGCTGGCGCCTTCACCATCGGCTTCCGATTCGACGCCTGCAAACTCTTCTTCAGCGCGCTCATAATATCAAGTCTGGGAACTTCCTCAACCTCAAATTCCGCCAGTTCTCCGCCTTTGATCTTCGAATCGATCAGAGTGCGAAGCGCAGTGTGATAGGCGTCAGCAGTGTCGATCTCGGAAAGCGTTGTCGCCATTTCCTGCACGAGCGTGGTCGCGAGTTTCAATTCATTCTTATTCAGCTTGCTGGCGTCGAGATTCTGCACGCCTTCGAGATCGGGCACGTCTTCCATCTTGCGGAGTTCGTGCGGATAGTGAAGCTTCTGCAACACGAGACCATCTTCGTGCGGAAACACTGCCACGAGATCTTCACGATCGCGCAACACAACTTTCCCCACCGCGATCTTTCCGGTTTGCTTCATCACTTCACGCAGCAACGCATAAGGCTTCTCTGAAACAGCACCATCCGGACCAGCAAAGTAAGGCGAATCATAAAACGTGGTCGGGATCTCATCACGATCGACGAAGCCGACAATATCGACAGCCTTAGTAGTCTTGATCTTGATCCTGGCGATGTCTTCAGGTTCGACTATCGCGTAGCGGTCGGGTTCATACTGATACCCTTTCGTGATCTGATCGTTGGTCACGACCTCACCGCACTTCTTGCAGCGTTTGTCGTAACCGATTGGACCAAAATCGTCGCGGTGTAACTGGTTGAACTGGATCTTCTCGCTGGTTTCGATGGCGTTGTAAATACGAACCGGAATGGCAACCAGCAAAAAGCGTATGTGACCTTTCCAAATAGATCTCATTTACAGATCTCCTGATGCGAAAGCGCGGACTTCAGGAGCCCGCGCTGGCCGTTATTATGCGGTCGATCCAGCGTTTAGTAAAGGCTTTTTGTGCCACGTATGACACAGTTCAAATGCAGTGCAACAGTGCGTTGCGCATGGCCGACGCTGTTTGCCAGCGCTGTGCAGGGTCCTTTGCAAGAGCGCGATCGATGACGTCGCAGACCGGCGCATGCAGGTGCGGCGCGCGCTGGCGCAGAGGCACGGCGGCTTGTTCGAAGATGGCCCGGATGGTGTCGTTAACGCTGCCTTTGCTGGTGATGTCGAGTGCGAGCGAACCTGACAATAGGCTGTAGGCCGTCATCCCGACTGCATAGATGTCTGACTGCGGTTTCACGTCGCGAAAGTTTCGCAGTTGCTCGGGCGACATGTAAGCCAGCGTGCCAGCCATTTCGCCGGCCATGGTCACGCCGCTCATGCCCGAGTGGGTGAAACTTTTGGCGAGACCAAAGTCCGTCAACTTTGCGATCAGGTTTGGTGAATGTCCGGACACGAGTATGTTCTGATCTTTGAAGTCGCGATGAATGTAGCCTTGCGCGTGTGCGTAAGAAAGCGCGTCGAGTGCCTGCGTGATGATCGAGATAGCGTCGTTGTAAGGAAGACAACCACCGCTCGCTTCGGCGAGTTTGCAAGCATCAGCACCGTCGACAAATTCAGTGACGAGGTAAACGACGCCGTTGTGCGTGCCGCGATCGATGAACTCGACGATGTTTCTGTGTTTCAACGCCGCGGCGACGTCTATCTCCCGCATGAAGCGTTTGAGTGCTTTGTCGCTGATCGCAAATTCGGGTAACAGCGTTTTGATTGCGACTGCACGGCCGGTTCGTTGTTCGCGACCGAGCATTACCGAACCCATGCCACCGCGTCCGAGTAATCTGACTGTGTCGTAACCCGGTATCGGTTGTGGCGAACGTTTCAATTCGATCCGGCAATCTTCGCAGAGAAATGTGAGACGCTCGTCGGGCGCGGATGCCTGCGCTTGCTCGCGACGGCCGCAGTTCAAACATTCAACCATCACGAGCACCGGCCGGCGCGACATCGCGTCCTGAGTTGTCTCTGAAAAATCGTTGCTCGGCTCGCTCGCCGTCACTTCAACCAACAAAATCGTCTCGCCACCTTGAATGCGATCGCCGTCGTTGAGAAACGCGTGAGCGACCCGACGGCCATTTACAAACGTTCCGTTGGTGGAATTGAGATCGCGCAGGAAAGAACGCGGCGGGTTTATCTCGAGCAGGCAGTGATTGCGTGAAAAATATCGATCGTCGGGCAAATAGAGATGTGCGTCGCGGCTACGTCCGATCAGAAAACTGTCGTGTTGAGTGAAGGAAAAGATCCGGCCCTTGTACGGACCAGCCACGACTTTCAGGTTTACCTGCATTTCTTATTGGGACCAGGAAGAGGCACAAGATGGCTTGAACGAGTTTAGATCAGAGTGTTCTGCCTGTCTTGTGCTTCTTGTGGCTAACGGTCTTGTACTCAGCGATCGATCTCGAGGTTATCAAACGCCACGTTCGTCACGTCGCTGGTATAGAACCCGGCTTTTCCGCGGCGATAATTCTCGGGGTCGGTGATCTTGGTCAGGAACTTTCCGTTGGCGTAAAACGATAACTCACTGCCTCTGATTCTGATTTCCAACTCGTTGGCACTGCTGCCGGACAATATTGCGTCTGATTTGGTGCGCGAGACGAGCGACGATTGCTCCCCGTCCTTGTGCATGACGATCTCGTATTCGGGTTCTTCACTCGGATAGATCAGCAAAGCGTAGTCGTCGAGCTTCTTCGCCCGGGAATAGCCGCAGTGGACCATCAGCCCAAAACCGTTCGACGGTACAGTGCCGTCCACAATGCGCGCCGAAACTTTCACGGTCGCATTTTCAGTGTTGTACTCTTCTGACGGAGCGTAAATGACGATAAACGTTTGCTCCTTCGAGCTCATGTGATACTCGTCGTTCTCGTACCACATGCGGCCAAACTGCGAAACTCCGACACTCCATTTCTTCTCGGTGAAGTCGTCGGTAAACAGACCTGTTGTCGGCGTAACACTCGCGTTGCTGTTGGGAATGTTCGCGTTGACGGTAACGTTGGCGTTGGTGTTGCGATTGGTGTTCGCGTTGAAATTGCTGTTCGTATTCGATCCCAGACTCGCCAACGCGATCAGCATCACCACAAGGCCCACGCCGATTACGACGAGTGCCGCAAAACCGCCGAGTATCCACCAGACAGCGTTCGACTTTTTGCGTGGCGCTTGCGTTGGTGTTGGCG
>DATNJO010000015.1:0-3871 GCA_035603895.1 Pyrinomonadaceae bacterium | reverse complement strand
CGAAATCCTGAGTTGGGGACCAAAAGCGCTGATCATCAAACGCGGCGAGTACGGCGCCGCGCTGTTCACACCCGACAGCTACTTCGCGATTCCCGCGTATCCTTTGGAAGCGGTATTCGATCCAACCGGCGCGGGCGACACGTTTGCGGGTGGCTTCATGGGCTATCTCGCCAGCCAGGAAAAACTTGATGAAGACGCGATGCGCCGTGCGATGATCTTCGGCTCGGTGATGGCGTCGTTCAATGTCGAGGAGTTTGGCACGCAGCGCGTTCGCCGTCTGACGTATGCGGAGATTAACGATCGTTTTCACGCCTTCAAACGAATGACACATTTTGATGAGATACCGTTTGTGGCAAAGACCAGTTGAGGAGAGTGCACTTATATGTTTTGCCCTACGTGTGAATCAGAATACGAAGAAGGTATCACTCGCTGTCCTGACGACGACTCGCAGCTAGTCGAACGGCTCACGCCTGAGAACACTGTGCACGACAACAGCGAGGCGCGTTTCGTGTCGCTCTACAAACTCGGAGCGCCCGCCGAGGCCGAGATGGTCAACGACATCTTTCAAAAGAACGGCATTCGCTCGGTGATCAAGTCGAGTGGCGTCGATGCGTTTTCACCCGTGTTGTCCGCAACCGGGCAAGGCGCGGAGATTTTCGTTGACGAGCGCGACGTGGACCGTGCGGCGGAGCTGTACGAGGCTTTCTTCGGCGATGATACGTCGCCACTCACTGGCGGAACAGTCGAAGAAGACGAATACGAAGATGAAGCAGAGCACTCTGAAGATAGCCCCGAAGATAGATAGCAATGCCGGGCGAAGATGCAATTGTAGTTTTCATGACCGCGCCAAACGGTGAGGAAGCAACGCGCCTCGCCGATCTTCTCATCGGCGCGCACCTGGCCGCGTGCGTACAGATTCTGCCGGAAATGGAATCGGTCTATCGTTGGGAAGGAAAGATCGAACGCCAGAGTGAGATTCTGTTGATTGCCAAGACAACGACGGCGAAGTTTGCGGAGTTGGAACGGGAAGTTCGCGCGCTGCACAGTTACGAAACGCCCGAGATTGTTGCCGTTCCGATGGTCGCCGGTTCCAGTCCCTACCTTGCCTGGCTCTTCGACAGCCTGAACCCCTGAGCTTCTGGTGCTTCTTTGTGGCCCTAACTGGGAATGCGGATCTCGTCAGAAACGAGTTTGTCCAAATCGTTGAGAGAGTTCTGACTGTGATTGAGAATTTCCAGCACTTCCTGCGGTGAGTCAGTCACGTGAAAGATGCTGAAATCCACTTCGGAAATTTTTCCACCGGTTAGTACTACTTCTTTGAACCAGTCGAGTAATCCACTCCAGTAACGAGAGCCAAACAGCACGACGGGAAAGTTACGAATCTTCCTCGTCTGAATCAACGTGAGCGCTTCGAAGAGTTCGTCAAACGTGCCGAAGCCTCCGGGAAAGATTATGAAGCCAAGGCTGTACTTCACAAACATCATCTTGCGCACGAAGAAGTATTTGAACTTCAGACTGCGTGTTTGATAAGCGTTGGGCCGTTGTTCGAACGGCAGTTCGATGTTGCAGCCGATGGAAAGGCCGCCCGCTTCGAACGCGCCACGGTTGGCGGCTTCCATAATTCCCGGTCCACCACCCGTGATGACTGCGAAACCTGCAGCGGCTAACAAAGCCGCGGTTTCCATCGCTGCTTGGTAATCCGGATCGTCGGGCTTGGACCGCGCGGATCCAAAGATAGAAACGCCGCGAGTGAGCGTCGCGAGTTCGTCGAAGCCTTCCACAAACTCACCCATGATGCGAAACACGCGCCACGTATCGGTGTGCGTAAACTCATCCTGCCGCGGGCTCTCGAGCAGTTGCTCGTCCTGCGTCGATCCGGGGGGTCGGCTAATCTCTTTTTGGTCGTCTTCCATATCTTCTCCCGCAAAGGCGCCACGGCGCAAAGCAGACTTGTCGTTTTTCTTTGCGACTGGGCGTCTTTGCGGGAACTCTTCTCCTTGAGCTCAGATGCCGATGATGTTGTAACCGCAGTCGACGTAAATCACTTCGCCGGTGATTCCCGAAGCCATCGGGCTACAGAGAAACACAGCGGTGTTTCCCACTTCGCGCGGTTCGACATTGCGCCCGAGCGGCGCGCGTTCGGCGTGGTGCTTCAACATCGAACTGAAATCAGAGACGCCGCGCGCTGACAGAGTTTGAATCGGGCCGGCGCTGATTGCGTTGATGCGAATGTTGCGTGGTCCGAGATCCTTTGCGAGGTAACGCGTGCTGGCCTCGAGTGCGGCTTTCGCGACACCCATCACGTTGTAACCCGCCACGACTTTTTCCGCGCCGTAGTAAGACATCGTGACGATGCTGCCGCCTTCGGTCATTAAAGGGACCGCGGCGCGCGAGAGTTGCGCAAGCGAGTAAGCGCTGATCTCGAGTGCCGTGAGAAAAGCCTCGCGGCTGGTGTTGAGATACTCACCGCCGAGTGCCTCGCGCGGAGCGAAGGCGATGCTGTGAATCAGGTAGTCGAGCCGGCCAAACTCCTGACCGACGCGGCGAAACGTTTCGTCGACTTCATCCTGTTTCGTCACGTCGCAGGAAAGCAGTAACGAACCGGGCATCGACTCGTTCGTCAGGCTCTCGACGTTCTCCTTGAGCCGGTCGCCTTGATAAGTGAAAGCGAGTCGTGCGCCCGCCTCGTGCATTGCCTGGGCAGTGGCCCACGCGATGGAGCGCTTGTTGGCCACGCCAAAGATGATTCCGTTTTTGTTTTGAAGCATGTTTTGTTTGGCATAGGTCCTATAGAACTTATAGGACCTATAGCTCCGCTTTTAGGCGGCTGCGCTTTCGGGTGAAGTCATGAGAGCTTTGTATTCACCACTTTCGACCCACTGCAAAATCTCCGAGACGCGCCACACCGGGAAGGGATGGCTCAAGCCTGAGGTGATGACGTCGGCCCAGAAACGATCGAGTGCTTTCTCGTCGTAGTTCTTTTGGAAGTCGCGCGCCTGCGCGAGAAACTGATCGTAGTCGACGCGTGAAGCAAAGGTTCCGCCACTGAGTTTCATCATTGTGCGGCCTATTATGTTTGCGTCCTGCGTGACCAGGAGGGCGGCACGATCGCACGATAGCTCGGCGCGCCGAGCCCAGGCGAGCAGTGCGGCCCGCATGCTCATCGTCAGGATTTCTTTGACGATGAACGTCAAAGGCGAGGCGAGCACGGCGCTCTTCGCGAGAAACTCGATCAGGCGCGCGGCGGTTAAGTAAAGAACGTGCTCCGCGTGGATGTGTCCGACTTCGTGCGCAATGACAGCGAGCGTTTCCTCGTCACTCAAACGCTCGATGAGCTGCGAGTACAAGACGATCACCGGACGTTCAACGCCGCCCGTGAACGCATTCACGACCGGGTTTTGTTGCACAAACAGTTCCGGCATATCAACGCCCAGCGTGGTGCAGGCGATCTGCAACTTGGCGTAAAGATCGGGACACTGCGTCGGCGTGACCTTCACCGCGCTGGCGGTGAAGATAACGCGAATGGCTGACTCGCCGGTGACGGCGAGAAGTTTTTTGAGCGCTGTGTCGATGCCGGGGATTTGCCGCAGCGCAGCGAGCGCGCGGCGATCCGCGGGATGGATGTATTGATCCTTGTCGAGGTGCGCAAACTTTTTGTGGGGCGCGTCGGACAAAAGCAAACGGCAGCGCCCACAGCGTGCGTCGCCAGAGTCAGGACGAACTTGATTGCGTTGACCACAGTAACGGCAGCGGATTGAGTTTTCGTTGTCAGCCATAATGTTATTTCCGATTTTTTGATTTTCGATTGTTGATTGTAAGCGCGATACACGAAAGCCAGGAAATCGGCAATCGGCAATCGAAAATCGACAAT
>DATNJO010000014.1:0-2670 GCA_035603895.1 Pyrinomonadaceae bacterium | reverse complement strand
GGCGTAGAGGTCGCGTTCGTCGGCGGGGTTTACGGGAGTCTTTGACTTGCGCGCGGCGGCGATCTTGAGCGCCATGGCGTCCGCGAGTTGGAGTTTGAAGAGATAGTTGCGAAGGAAACGTTGTGACAACTCACGCGCGGTAGCAATCGCATCGTCCCAACGCTTCTCGCGCTTGTACAGATCAATCAACAGCACCCGCGCAACATCGCGGCCCCACTCGCCTTCCTTCGCCACGTGCTCCAGCTCTTTCAGCCCCTTCTTCTTCGAACCACGCACACCAACTGTTCCCGCCAGCATCTTTAACGGCAAGGGCAACGAACCGATCACGTAATTCTGCAAACCGATCGTCAACTCAGCGTCGTAAAACTTCGGCGACAACTCGAGCACCTTGCGATGGTGATCCACTGCGCTCGAGCCCGTGCGCAACGCAGACATAAACTTGCGTTCAACAGCCGCCGAATAAGCCGCTTCGAGTCCTTCAGCCGCGCCGAGAAAGTAGAGCGCCTCGACGTCGCGAGGATTTTTCTTCAGTCGCGCTTCCGAGAGTTGCCTGGTACGCCGTGTCCATTTGCGAAACTCCTCAACCTGGCGCGGATCGACTTTGGTCCTTTCGTCTTTGTAAGCCTTGTCGCTGTAGAGCGTCGACTTCAGTTCCCACGATTCGTTGAGTTGCTGAATCCACAAACTGGCGGCGAAACACTGCGGACCCGCGGGATGATCCGGCGCGAGGTCGATCATCTTTTGAAAGCGGTGGCGTGCTCCTTCGTAGTCGAGGTTGTAGAGCGCTTCATAACCTTCTGCACGCAGCGTGTCCAGTTGTGGCGGCGCCTGAGCAATCGCAGTAGTAACCGCAGTGAAGGAGATGAGGAGGAAGAGAATGCGCGTCAACGGCATGATGCTTTTTACCAGAAGAACAGCCGGGTATTCGCAAGCGCCGTGACACTTAAATAACTGCCACACATATTAAGTCACCGGTTCAGTGGCGCTGCTAGTGTGCGAAGCATGAGAAAGTGGATTTACATTTTGAACCGGTCGATCATCTGCGTGATTTGTCTCGTAGCGATTGGCTCGCTCTTCATTCCGGTTACAAACAAACTCCATCTCGCTTTCGACATTCTCGCGCGAACGTATCTGATCTTCCTCGGCACCGTGATGGCCCACGAGAGCGTTCACGGCCACCTCGGCCGCACGCGGCGGGCAAACTTCTGGTGGGGACGCATCGCACTATTACCGAGCATGGTTCCCTACACCAACTTTCGCCGCACTCACCAACTGCATCATGCGTTCACAAACATCCCCGATCGTGATCCGGACCACTTCATGAAGGCGCGCAACCACTTCGAACTCTTGTTGCGCGCCGTGGCGATGCCGCATCACTGGTTCTTCTGGTTGCGCAAACGCAGACGCTTGAAGCAAGCGGATTTAAGGGAGTTGCTACTCAACTACGTGGGGATCTTCGGAATATTTGCGCTGGTGCTGATGTTTGTTGGACCAACACGGCTGTTCTGGGGCATGGCGCCGCCGCTAATTCTCGTTTCGCTCCTGCTCTGGTATCCGTTCGCCGTGCAAACGCACGAAGGTTTCTCAACCGGCTCGATGGAAGAACGCTCACACAACTACTACGGTCGCTTCATGTTCTGGTTCTCGCTCGGACTGTCGATACATCGCCAGCATCACCTGCAACCGAAGCTGGCGTGGATCGAACTGCTACCCTACGTAGAAGCCGCGCCCAGCGGACACTGGTGGTGGCCTCAACGTGACATGCGCATGTGACATGCGGCTCGAATCGCAGCAATCATGACCGCGCCACTCCACAAGCACGTAAAGCTCTCCGTACTCGACTACGCTTTTAGCCTCCTCGATTCCGCCAACTCACCCCAGGACTTCACTATCATCCTTCACTTGAACAATCCGCCCTCACTTGAAAACCTGCGCGCGGGTGCGACTAGCGCGACGAACAGCTACCCGATCAGCGGTTGCACGATCAAAAACCGCACGTGGGTTCCGGGAACCAGAGAACTACTTCCCCTCAACGGCAACGGCCAGCCGTCTCTCGACCGGTTCGTAAACGATCGCTTCGATGTGCGCCGGTACAGCCCGGTGCGACAGGTCTTGTTTGCGAGTGACGATGAAACTGAGGCACGACTCGTGACGCGGTTTCATCACGCGGCTGCTGACGGTCTGAGCGCAGCGTTGTGGTTGGGCCATCAACTCAGTGTCGCTTACGGATTGATCGAACCAGAAACGACGGCCACCTCATTTGCTGAAGTCGCGCTACGGGATTTGGATAAGTCAGTGTGGCGCAGTGCGTTTGCTTACAACGGTGCATCAGATCCTTTATGGACCACCAACTACATCCCTTCAGGTGCGCGACAGTGGCTCAGTATCAACTTTCCCGCAAACGATCTGCGCTACGGTTGTCGCCGCGCGCGCGGTTTTACTTACAGCGATCTGCTCGCCACTTGCACGCTCGAAGTGCTTTCACGCTGGAATCAAAGACACGTCGCAAAGACACAACACAAGATCGGGCTTTGGTATCCGCTTAACATTCGCGGAAATCCCACGTCGGGTTTTGGTAACGGCACCAGCCGTATTCGACTCTACGCGAGATATTCACCGACAGCATCGCTCATCGAAAAGACGCGCGAGATTCGAAAACAGGTTTCGTGG
>DATNJO010000013.1:0-8432 GCA_035603895.1 Pyrinomonadaceae bacterium | reverse complement strand
CAGCGGCAAGCCAGTACAGATCTCAAACAGTGGCTTTCATCACGATGGTTCGCGCCCAACGATCTGAAACGTTTCGCCCAGGCCGAGTCAATAAATGGCGTCTATCTTCCATTTTGGACTTACGACACTTCCACTAAGACTCACTACACGGGCCACCGCGGCGAGCACTACTGGGAAACCGAGACTTACTACGAGCGCGACGCGCAAGGTAATCAGGTGCAACGCACGAGACAGGTGATGCATAGGGCCTGGTATAACGCCGCCGGCACGGTTCTTGGTGCATTCGACGACATCTTGATTCCGGCAACACGCTCGTTACCGACGGATCGTCTTGCGGCTTTAGAACCGTGGGATTTGGCGGAGTTGAAAGCGTACGATCCCGCGTTCTTATCCGGTTTCAGAGCGCAACGTTATCAGATCGATCTTGGTGAGGGTTTTGAAGAAGCGAAGAGAGTTGTTAAGCCGGTGATCGAGCGCGACGTGCGTAATGACATTGGCGGCGACGAGCAGCGGATCGATACCCTCAGCACGAGCTATTACGAGACCACTTTTAAACACCTCTTGCTACCGGTGTACGCGGGCGCTTATCGCTACAACGGACAGCTTTATCAAATTCTAGTGAACGGACGCACCGGCGAGATACAGGGCGAGCGTCCGTATAGTGTTTGGAAGATCGCGTCGCTGATACTGTTCCTGGCTATTGTAATTGGGCTTCTGGTGTTGGTGTTTACCAATCAGTAGACTACGGGAAAGCTTACGAGGAGGATATTAATGACCGGTGTTCCCACAGGGACTGAACTGACGCGTCCGTTCATGCCTGCAAAAGATTTCGAACTTTCGAAGCGCTTCTACGAAGCGCTTGGCTTCGAGAAGGTTCTCGACAGCGAGGTCGCGATATTTAATGCGGGCTCGGGTGGGTTCATCTTGCAGCGTTACTTCCAGGAAGATTGGGCCAGCAACTTCATGATGCAACTCATGGTTGACGATCTCGACGTCTGGTGGGCGCACATCGAATCACTCGATCTCGCAAACAACTTCGGCGTACCCGCGCCGAAACCTCCGGCCATGCAGCCTTGGGGACTTCGTGTCTTATTTGTCGTGGATCCATCCGGGGTTCTCTGGCATATCGCACAGCGACGGCCAGACGCAAAACAAGATCAATGAAAACCAGACCTCACGTTTTTCTTTTCACGTTAGTCGTGATGCTGATCGTGTTTTCGCCTGCGAGTGTTTTCGGGCAGCAGGCGAAGAGTCCGCAATTTGCACTCAAGGATATTAACGGAAGGACCGTGCGGTTGCGCGCCTATCGGGGAAAAGTAGTGCTGATCAACTTTTGGGCCACCTGGTGTCCGCCATGCCGCGCGGAAATGCCGGATTTGGTAAGACTCCAACGCGAGCATCGTAAGCAAGGTCTGCAAATAATTGGAATCACTTACCCACCCGAGATAAAGACCCGGGTCCGTCGATTTGCCAGAAGTCTTAAAGTTAATTACCCTATCATCCTCGGCACACGTCAGATTAAAGAACGTTTTAGTTCAGAGGATACTCTGCCCTTAACTGTCGTCATTGATCGTGACGGCAAAATAAAGGAAATAATCAGCGGCATACTTCTTCGCCAGGAATTCGACGAAAAGATTAAGCCGCTATTGAACAGGGAAGGAGAGATGAGAAATGTTAAGTCGGATCTCTAGTCTTGTTGTTGGCGTTGCTCTAGTTCTGTCCCTCGGCGTGATTACAGCCCAGGCTTTCACAAAGACCGTCACCATCAAAGTTGACGGAATGAAATGCGCGAAGTGTTCTGCGTCGGTTAGCAAAGCACTCAAAGCTACCGAAGGCGTTGAAGACGCGCAGGTAAGTTCCGAAAAGGGCGAGGCCGTAATCAAGTACGACGATCAGAAGTTAACCGAAACCAGGCTGCGTGAAGTTATCAACAGCACTGGTTTCAAGGCGGTGGAACAGCCAACCCAATAAACTCGCCGTTAAATTATTAATTGCGATCGACTCATCAAGGTTTTCGGTGCGGCGTGCTGTTGCTTAAGCGGCACGCCGATTCTATGTCCAGGCACCTGCGTCGAAGCCGCTTTTATGAGTTTCATTCTAGTTTCCTCAGAAGGTGAAGACCTCTATTCAGGAGGTTTCTGCGTAACGTAACGACGCCTGCTGAACAAGCGTTTGCGGAGGAGCATGGGCGCGGGAATTAACGTAGCAGATAATTAAGAGTTAGAAGTCATGGACAATCCGGCGCCATATCCAAACTCAAAGGATCGGGTCTTTAGAGCAATCGGGCGCAATCTAGTGAATTTCCAGCGCCTCGAAAACATACTAAAGTGGTTGGCGGAATTGCGTCCCTTCAAAGGTCTGGTCCCCGATATATATAACCAACTTGAGCGGCGCCGTCAGCGCACTCAACAATCGACACTAGGCATTGTAATTCCTTTGTGGCTTGAAACCGCTAAGGGGCAAGAGCCTCAATTAGCGAAACCCAAGGGTGATCTTGATGCTGTGATCTCCTTCTGGGTGGAGTTAAACATACCTCCACATGTCCTGGATGAGCACGCAAAAGAGCTGGACCAATTACTTACTGAGCGAAATTGGTTTGTGCACACCGGCTTGGCTGAGGTCGATTTTAATTCCAGTGAAGAATGTGAAAGTTTGTTAGCACGCCTGGATGAGCAAAATAGTCGTTTAGGTAAACAGCTGGATTTCGTTCATTCGATCCACACCCGCATCCTTGAACTCAAGCAATGCTGGGCAAGCGACGATGTACAGGAGATACTCCGCAGGGAGTTGTTCGGCGAGAAGATCTAACGGTCACTGATTAACTCACTGCAAAAGCGGTGGAAGGCCCTGGTTTGTTGTTGCTTAAGACCATCGCGCGAAAGGCGCCCGGTGTCATCCCGGTGCAGTGTTTGAACACGCGGGTGAAGTGACTCTGATCGGCGAAGCCGGATGCTGTGGCGATGGCTGATAAGGCGACGTCGGGATCCGCCAATTGCTGGCAGGCGAACTGAACTCGCAAATCGTGCAAGTAATCACTGATCGCCTGATGGTGAAACTGGCGGAACACCCGCGACAAGTGAGCAGGGTTAACCGAAACCTGCGCAGCCACCTCACCGATCGTAAGATTTTCCTGAAAGCCACTCTTCAGTAAATCCTCAACTCTCGACAACCACTCCGGCGGACGCCGTTCGGGAACTCGTTCAGGCCGAGCCACAAGAGCAAGCATCTCCAACACCAAACCCTCGATCACTAGCGCGGAACAATGATTGAGGTTGAGATACTCACGATAGAGTCGTATGGCCAGGCGGCTCAACTCGCTGCCGGGAAGTGCGATCGAGCTTTGCGGAGTGACGCCGCATTCCCGTAATCGGTCCAACCACTCATCCTGTAGTTCCACAACGAAAATTCGCATTCCTTCCGATTCGACTTCATCGTGATGTGTGATGCCCGACGGATGAAAGATCGTCGTGAACGGCTTCAGTGTTGCAGTTCCACGGTTAAAGGTCTCGTGGCCGTAGAGGAGCAGATGGAAAAACGCGCGTTCAAGAGAATGCGACGGCAGTCTTTTGGCTTGGTCGTGCTTCAACTCGGTAAGAACGATCCCGGCTCCGATGGGTTTATGAAGCACGCGTCCATAAAAGTGACGAGGTCTTAGTGTTTGAGTACTCGAGCTGATGTATGGGGGATTGCTCATGAGTGACGGCTTCGATGCGGTCCATCGTTTCGATGTTTACCGCTGTTGGATGAAGTTAGAAAAATTTGTCGACAGTAATACGTCACCACATGCAGATCTGTTCTAGGCAACTATTGTTTGTTCAATACAAGTGGTCCATGACCGCTGTATCTTCATCATCCGGGTCAACGAAAGATTGGAAAGAACTACAGATTTTGGAAGCACGCATTAATTCACTAAAGGTTCTGGCGCTGACGCTCCTGCGCGAAGTCGAGTCTCTCGAAGAGCAGGACGATACTTCCGGTGCGTTGAACTTGCAGAGCGAGGTTCATCGCTTCGAGGCAGAGATGATTCGCAGCGCACTGATACGAACCGGAGGGCGGCAGCGACGTGCGGCCCGGTTGTTGGGAATGAAAACTACAACTCTCAACTCGAAGATCAAACGCTACCGGATAGAGGAAAGGAAACGTCATGAAAGTGAAAAGTAAGGTCAAAGCTGGCGATGGAGGTCATCTCGATCCTAACGGTGACGGAGCGGGTCTCGATCCACACGGCAGACCTTAAACCCGTATGTCCATTGCGTTTTCACGTTCCATGCGACTCTTCGATGCGTCCGACTTTCGCGGACCCATCCTCAGCATCGCTGTGGCCGTGATTGTTCTGGGAGGCTGGTTTGTTTGGGCAGCGCAAGCGCGCGTGGCGCTTTATGAAGTCGCAAACACAGCACGACTCGAAGTCGAGCATGCAGCTTATCCAATTGAAGCGCAGGTCTCCGGTCGCGTCGTCAATAACTATCTGGTGCTGGGCCAACGCGTAAAGGCCGGCCAGCTTCTCGTTGAACTCGACGACTCTTCCGAGCGCCTCAAGCTTGCGGAACAGCAAACGCAACCACTCGCGCGCGAATCGCAGGTTGCTGCGCTACGCGCCGAAATCGCCGCCGGTGAAAAGGCGCTCGACGAGGCCCGACAAACAGCTAGTGCGGCGTTGGACCAGGCGCGCGCGCAATTTCAAGAAGCAGAAGAAGCCGCTCGCTTTGCGCACATCGAAGAAGATCGTTTGAGCACTTTGCGCGCGAGCGGAGTCATCTCGGAACTCGAACTCCTGCGCCTCAAATCAGAGGCACAAAAGCGCGATGCCGCCGCGGCCAGTGCGCGACTGGCGGTTGTCAGGTTGGAACAAGAACATCGGACCATTGGCCGCGACCGCGAGGCGCAACTCGAACGACTCAAGAGTGAAATAACGCGCATAGAGAGCCAAAGGTTTGCCGATCGAGCAACCATCAAGCGGATGGAACATGAAATCGGGAACCGCCGCATCGAGGCTTCAGTGGCTGGACAGATTGGCGAAGTTAATGAGCAGCATCCGGGAACTTTTGTACAGGCGGGTGCAAAGCTGGGCGCAATCATTCCCGAAGGCGGACTGAAGATCGTGGCTTATTTTCCGCCATCATCAGCGTTGGGCCGCATTCAGCCCGGTCAACCGGCGCTACTCCGGCTCGATGGTTTTCCGTGGGGCCAGTATGGAAGTCTGGCCGCGACAGTAACGACTGTGGCAGGTGAAGCGCAGGACGGACGTGTTCGGGTCGAACTGCAAATGCTACGCGATCAGGTGATCGCGATACCGCTCCAGCATGGCCTGCCCGGCACAGTCGAGATCGAAGTAAGAAAAGTTTCGCCGTTAATGCTGGTTGTCGAATACATCGCAGCGTCTCTTGGTCCATAACTTAAGAAAGGAGAAGCGACATGAAAACCAAGACGAACGTCAAGGCTGGTTCTTATCGCGTTATTGGTAGCAGGGGCGGTTTCTAACGAACCGAGCTTCTACGAGCATCAAACCACAGAAGGCACAAGAAGCACCAAGAGTGTCCTTAAAGTTCTTGTGCCTCTTGTGCCTTTTGTGGCTGGTTTTGGAGAACACTTGCAGCGCCGCCTGATAATTCCTGAAGTCGTCCAAACGTCGATGATGGACTGTGGACCAGCATCGCTCAAAGCCATGCTCGAAGGCTGGGGGATTCCGGTGAGCTATGGTCGTCTGCGAGAAGCTTGCCAGACCGATGTTGATGGCACCTCGATAGACACGCTCGAGGAGATCGGCGCACAACTGGGCCTTGTCACCGAACAGATCATGGTTCCGGTCGATCACGTGCTGCTCTCGTCGGCGAACGCATTTCCGGCAATTGTGGTTGTGATGCACCCAAGCGGCGTCACGCATTTCGTAATTGCCTGGCGCAAGCATGGACGTTTTGTCCAGTTGATGGATCCGGCGATAGGCCGGCGCTGGGTATCGTGCCGTCGTTTTTTGAACGAGCTTTATGTGCACCGGCTGGCTGTTCCCGCGGCTGACTGGCGTGAGTGGGCCGGCTCGCAGGAATTTCTCGATCCGCTTCGCGAACGGCTGAGTCAACTGAGTATTTCATCCGCTACTCAAACGCGACTGATAGACCAAGCCTTAAGTGATAACACGTGGCGTGGGCTTGCCGTGCTCGATGCGACGACGCGTATGCTCGCTGCCATCGTGCGTGCACGTGGTATAGATTCCGGCACGCAAGCAGCGCGGATGTTAGAAGTCTTCACTCAAGACGCGCATCAGAACGAACCAAACGAAATGACGATCCCTCCGGCGTACTGGTCTGTGCGGGCGATCGAATCCGATTCGGACGAAGAGCAACTGTTGCTGAAGGGCGCGGTGCTTGTGCGCGTAAAAGGAGTCCGCTCCAAAGCTCGAACGATCGCTGAAGACCCCGAAAGCCAAACTGACGAGCAACGGCTTTCCCCGGAGCTTGTTGCAGCACTTGCCGAACGTCGCTCGCGGCCAATGCGTGACCTGTTCCGCATGTTTCGCGCAGACGGAATGCTCATGCCGCTCGCGCTCCTGTTCGCGCTCGCGCTTGCCGCCGGCGGCGTGATTTTTGAGACTCTCTTGTTTCGCCGGCTCCTCGAAATCGGAAATGAACTGGTCTTATCTCGACAACGGCTCGGAGCGGTTGGTTTTCTTTTGCTTTTCCTCGCGGCACTGTTGCTTCTCGATCTGCCGATCGTAGCTGCGGCGTGGAATCTTGGCCGGCGTTTAGAGATACGTTTGCGCATCGCCTTTCTGGAAAAGTTGCCGCGCCTGAGCGATCGCTATTTTCACAGCCGCCTCACTTCCGACATGGCGGAGCGCGCTCAAAGCATTCATCGCCTTCGAATGCTGCCTGAAATTGGAAGCCACCTCATCCGCGCTGTTTTCACTCTCGTAGTGACGATTGTGGCGATCGTTTGGCTGAGTCCTTCGAGCAGATCGCTTGCAATCCTAACGGCTGCGCTGATCGTTGTGATTCCAGTGTTGGGGAATCTGTTTTTGTCAGAGTACGACTTGCGCGCGCGTACTCATGCCGGTGCATTGAGCCGCTTCTATCTGGGTGCGCTGCTCGGACTCGTACCGATTCGCACGCACAGTGCCGAGCGTGCCGTGCGTCTCGAACACGAGAGTCTGTTGGTGGAATGGACGCGCGCTGCTCGCTCGGTACAAAAAGGTGTCGTCACGGTCGAGGCGTTGCAACTATTCGCTGGATTCGGGCTGGCGGCACTTCTCGCGTACAACTACGTGACGAACGAAAGTCAGATCGGAGCAGCAGTGCTGATCATCTTTTGGGGCCTGAGTCTCCCGGTGATCGGCCAGGACATTGCGACTCTGATGCGTTTCTATCCTGCGTTCCGCAACATAACTCTTCGTTTGCTGGAACCGATGGGAGCGATCGAAGAGGAAACCCATGTTGAAAGTACTGATCCAACTCTTACACACACGAACGCTGGCGTGTCGATCGCATTGCGCGATGTCAACGTAGTTGCAGCAGGACACACAATTCTCGACAGGCTAAACCTCACTATCGAACCCGGCGCGCAAGTCGCTATCGTCGGTTCATCGGGTGCTGGGAAATCGAGTCTCTTCGGCTTGCTTCTGGGTTGGCATCGCGCTTCACAAGGGCAGGTTCTGGTTGACGGCCATGCTCTCGAAGGACGTCAACTCGAAGAACTGCGGCGCCAAACTGCATGGGTCGATCCGTCAATTCAACTTTGGAATCGCTCGTTGTTAGAAAATCTTCGCTACGGCACCAACGGCAATGCAACGACGTCGATTGGCAACGTGATCGATTCGGCCGATCTCGATCGCACGCTGCAACAGTTACCGGATGGATTCCAGGCGATTCTTGGTGAAGGCGGCGCGCTCCTGTCAGGTGGTGAAGGCCAGCGGGTTCGGCTCGGCCGTGCGATGCTGAGACCCCGGATCAGACTCGTACTGCTGGACGAATCGTTTCGTGGTTTGGATCGCGAAACTCGACACCGGTTAATGACCCACGCGCGAACTGCGTGGCCGGAAGCAACTCTACTCTGCATCACTCACGACATTAGCGCGACGCGTTCATTCGAGCGTGTGCTTGTTGTCGATGCGGGAAAAATCGTTGAAGACGGAACGCCTGCCGAACTATTGGGCCAGGCAGATTCGCGTTACAAGGGTTTGCTGGAGGCCGAAGATTCCGTGCGGAAGGGACTCTGGTCGGGCGTTGCCTGGCGACGAATGCAATTCAACAAAGGTCATCTCCACGAGATGAACGGGCATTGCACGGAAAAAACATTCTCGCGCAAAGACGCAAAGGCGCAACGGACAGCCTTAGAAACGCGGTAGCGCTTTACGCCTTTGCGGGAGAGATCTTCTTCGTATGACCGCAGACTTGACCAGATTATCGTGGCCGCCGGAAAGATTGGGTGACGCTCTCGAA
>DATNJO010000012.1:0-3458 GCA_035603895.1 Pyrinomonadaceae bacterium | reverse complement strand
TCAGTGGCGTGAAGTAGAGCGCGTATTGATGTCGCAATTCGTCCGCCACTTCCGCGTAGGTTGATTCGAGCGCATCGAAGGTTAACGGTTTGTAAAGACGTCCGCCAGTTGCCTGGGCCAGTTGGGCCAGGTTTTGTTCGCTGCGGTCGAGCACTCGCAATCCTTCTTTAAGATCGTCGATGCGTAGTTGATTAAACTGCGCGGCGCCGCCGGAAGCGCCCATCAGTGAATCGAGTTCGGCGCGTTTGCTGGCGCGGGAAATCTCAGTGTTACTGACGATGTAAACAGTTACCTGCGCTTTGATCAGCGACTGCAAGGCAGTTTCCAGCGAGGTCGAGCCGCGGCCACTATCGATGCCGTCGGACAACACAATCACCGCGCGCCGCGATTTTGTTATTGCTCCAAACTGTTCGCGCGAAGTGAGAAACAGTGCATCGTTGAACCGGGTGAACATGCCGGGTTCGATACGATTCAACGCGCGTTTCAGTTGAAAGCGGCTCTTGGTCCAGTCCTGAATCAACTCCACGCGATCGTCAAACTTTATCAGGCTGATGCGATCGTCATCCGCGAGACGCGCGGCAAAGCCTTCAGCAGCCGAACGGAAGTCGTCGAGATTTCTCGCCACTGAAGACGAAGCGTCGACCATCAACACGACGTCGACCGGCACTTGCCGCAATGCGAGATCGCTCAGCGGTTGCAGTCGATTGTCTTCGAAAACGCGAAAATCGTTACGCGTAAGATCGTTTACCAACCCACCGTTGGTATCGCGGACGGTGACCGGAAACATGATTTCGGTAGTGTCAACGGAAACCACGTCGCCGGCGCTGACTTCCTGTTCGGGTTGCTTCTTGAGCGTCGGGACAGGCGGCGGCGGTCCCATCTTTTCGAGTTCCGACTGCGGTTTCTGCGTCGTCGTCGATTTCGCGGTTGATTTCTGTTTAGGTTGTTGAGTTTTGCGTTGCGCGTTGGTGACGCCGGACAACAATAACGCGGCACAAATAAACAACAAGAGGAGACGATTTACTCTCATATAGATTGCCTCTGTTGTTTATTTTTCCTCGCCCATGGCTGCCTTCATCGCAGCCACTACGCGATCGCTGACGCGTCGTTTTTTCAATTCCTCGAGTTTGCTTGCGGTCAAGTCAAATTCCACCGGCGACTGCTCGATTCGTCTGATGATCGTGCCTTCAGAAAATCCGGCTTCAACCAGTTCAACGATCGAATCGTTGGTCAGACTCTTGGTCTTCTCGAGTTTCGTCGGGTCGGCTCCGCCCGCTTCGGTTGGTGGTTTGATGATGCGAACCGTGGCACTGCCCGTGGTAACGGTGTCGTTGTTGGCATCACCATTACCCATGTTCGAACGAGATTGTCCTTTGCTGCCGCCGCTCGAACCGAAGATGCTGGTACCGGGATCGGAAGAACCGCCGTCGCCCGCGGAGTTGTTACCGCCGGAGTTGTTGCCCGTCTTCGGATCGATACCCTTACTCATGAAGGCGTCGTCGCCCCATGAATCGTCTTCAAAAACATCCCGACCTTCCTGGCGCGCGAGCATAGCGACGATGATCTTCTCGCTGACGCCGTTGCGCTTCAGTTCGATCATGCGATCGGCTGAAAGATCGAAATTGGGAATGCGGGCATAGATGATCGAGATGATGGTCTTTTCTTTGAAGCCTGCTTTGGCTAGTTTGACCACCGCTGCGTTGGTAAGCGTTTTTTGCGACTGAGAGGTTTGGGCCAATGCGCCCGGGGCAAGAATTAAGGCGAGGGAGATGGAAAAGAGAATACGTGCTGCCAGTGATTTCATGTTCTCACCCTACTTTCCCTAAAACTTTTATCGCTGCGGGACCGCCGTGTCTGCTTCTTCCTGAGGTTTGCGTCCGTCGATCCCGTAACGTTTGCCGATCTTCTTTACATATTCGCGAGTTTCTCGGTAAGGGGGAACATTGCGTCCATACTTCATGACCGCCCCCTCACCCGCATTATAACTCGCCAGGGCCAAATCAACCCGACCGTTGAACATCGATAACAATTCCTTCAAATACCGCACGCCGCCCATGATGTTCTCGGCGGGATCGTACGGCCGGCGCACGCCCAGACGACGGGCGGTGCCGGGCATCAATTGCATCAGTCCCTGAGCGCCTTTCGGGCTGCGCGCAAAGGTTTTGAACTGCGATTCCTGCTCGATAACGCAAAAGACCAGGTACGGGTCGACCCCAAACCTGACAGCGTTAATCTTTATTAAATGATCAATACGGGCGTTTCCCGAAGTCCAGCCTCCGTCACGCCAGGCACCGCGGCCGGTTTCGGGCTGTTCGCGTTCGATACGGGCGATGCGCTCGCTGGCCAGAAACATCGTGATATTGCCACGGCTGTACCATGCGCCATCGGCCACTTCTCTGATTTCGTCAACAAGCATCCGCTCGCCGCCGGTCAAATAAACCCAGGTGGAGGGGGCCGGTGCCGGGACTTTTGGGGCAGCCGCACTTGCTGCCGGTGCTGTTCCATTCGCCGCTGGTTCAGCTTTTTTGTAGCGGTTTTCGATCTTGCGAACTTCGCGAGTGCTCATTTCGGAAGTTCCCCGGCGGCGATACCAGACAGTACCGGCCTGCTTCCACGCGTCGTCGACGTCGAGTGTTGAGCCGTCGGCAAAGATGAGGCGCTTGCCGATTGGTTCGCCCTGGGTGGGATCCGTCGAAGTTTGTGCGGCGAGAGGCGTGGACGCGAAGATCACCAAAAGAATCGTTAGACCGAGAGATGTAAAGCGATGATTAGTCATTCTCCCAGCCGCCAATCTTTGCCTAGTTTGAAAAAGTAACTGCCTGCGACTGCGCTTGCGGCAGTTCCTCGAACGCTTCAAAACTATGTGCCGTACCGAAGTAGTTTCCCCACGCGGCATCGATCAGTGCTTGTGAAACTTGCAACGGCCGCCCTTCGAACGAGCAAATATCCGAAATCCGATTCAACAGATCTCTTGGTTCACAACATTTCATCGGCCGGCCTTCGGCGTCGTATTTGTGCAACACGTACCTGATGCTTTCGTGGTCTATTGCCACTCCTTTCAAAGCAGCAGCGCGCTTGAAGATCTCACCGTACGCACCGGGCGCAGGTAATTCCAACCGCGCGCGATATCCCATCCGCCGGAGAAACGCCTCGTCGGCAAATTCCTTTTCCTGAAGATTCGTTGAGAAAACTACGAGCTGCTCAAAAGGAACTTCAATTTTCTTACCACTGTGCAACGTCAAAAAATCGATGCGCTTCTCCAACGGCATGATCCAGCGGTTGAGCAAGTCGGTGCTCGAAACGCGTTGGCGGCCCAATTCGTCAATGACGAGCGTTCCGCCATTTGATTTCACCTGGAACGGCGCTTCATAAAACCTCGAGAATTCAGACCACACGAGATCGGTACTCTCCAGCGTGAGTTCGCCGCCGACGATGATCATCGGTCTCCTGATTTGGAT
>DATNJO010000011.1:0-8132 GCA_035603895.1 Pyrinomonadaceae bacterium | reverse complement strand
AAACGGCGCACTCGCGGCACAGATCAACCACCACCGTGGCACCTTGATCTGCTCCAGCCGCAGCCACTGCTCAGCCGCTTTACGTGTTGTTGCATCTAAATCGCGCGTGAGGCGAAGTTGCTCACGGTAGTCCGGCGGTATGACATTGGTGGCGCCACAAAACCGACAGACAAGTGATGGAGCGTCGATGACTACAAGCGGCGCGTTACAGTTAACGCACAGGAATGGAACTAGCTTTGGTCTCGTTTCTGAGGTGATGGACGTGCTCCTCAGGCTGATTTCTTCTCTGTGCAACCTCTGTGTTCTCTGCGTCTCTGTGGTTCACCATTTTCTACAAATAAACCACGGAGTCACAGAGACACAGAGGTTGCACAGAGAATACTTACCTCACGCGTACGAACGGCATGTTGCGCATTCGTGAGGCGCCCACGTGCATGCCATCGACCTTTCCATTTTTATCGCGTGTGAACCAAACAATGTAGCCTTGCACGTTGAAGTGGTCCTTGTATAACGGCTGCATCGGCAAATTCGTTGCCGGACGCTGTTTGATGAACGCTTTGTCGGCATCGACCGCGACAGTGAATGTCGCGCCGGCTTCTTCACTAAACCAATCTCCCTTAAGTGAGGCAAGTTCCGCTGGCGTCGGCGTCCACTGGCGCTCCATCACGAAACGCGTGACTTCACCGCCGTCATCGATGGTTTCGGCAGACATCGGCTTTCCGTCTTTATCAAACGTAAACTTCAATTCGTTATTGCCACCAACAAATTTTCCGCCGCCCATCGGTATAACGCGACCGCCACTCCATCGCGACACGCCGTTCTCAATGACAAATCGTGCGGGGGCATGCGTCTTTTCATTTCGCCAGATGCCGACAAGTTTCTTCAGCTCGTCTTCTGAAACCTTGGCTGGTTCGATTTTGGGGTTCTCGGGAAGTGGTCCAAAGATCTCATCCGTGATGCTTGCGGCAATTCCGCCGGCACTCGGTGAAGTGCCGTTACACATGACGCCGACTGAAACCTTGCTGTTTGAATAACGCGTCAGAAAAGTCTGATACCCTGCAGTCGCACCGCCGTGAGAGACGTCCTTCAGTCCCTTGTACGTAGCGACCTCGAGCCCGAGCGCGTACGAAATCTTTCGACCATCGTTCAGCACTCCTTGAGTTTCCAACGCGGTGACCAGAGGCGCACCAAGCGATTGCGAATCAAGCATCGCGTTCCACTTCATCCAATCGCCGACTGTCGTGAGCATACCGCCGTTTCCATAAACGTTCATGAAAGGCATGTTCAGCCGCCATGGTCCATTACCTTGGCGCGAATACGCTTGAGCGCGGTTTGGGACGATCCGCTGGTAGTCGTCGCGCCACGAACTGTTTGTCATGCCGAGCGGTTTGAATAGACGCTCTTCAACGAAGGCCGGGAACTTCTGTTTTGAAACGCGCTCGACGATTATCGCAGCGAGATTGTATCCGCTGTTTGAATATGAATATTCCGCACCGGGTTTGAAGTCGAGTGCGCGCTGATGAGTAATAACGTCGAGTGCGAGATCCTGAGAGATGACTCGATCGCCTCGACCCGCGCCGGTGAGACTCAACACTGTGCCCCAGTCGCGAAGGCCGGCAGTGTGATTCAACAGATGCCTGATTGTCAGCGGCGAACCGTAATCCGGAAGTTCGGGAATATATTTCCTGACTGGATCGTCGATGCTGAGCTTGCCGTCTTGTTGCAGCAGTACGAGCGCAGCGGCGGTGAACTGTTTTGCGACCGACCCTGACTCAAAAATTGTTTGCGCTGTGTTCGGAACGTTGTGTTCCAGATCGGCGAGTCCGAACGCTTTCTCAAACACTACATCACCATTAAGTGACACAGCAGCAGCGCAGCCAGGCGCCGGTGCGACATACGCCTTGGCGAACTTCTCGAACGCTCGCTCCGCGCCCGCGACAACCTTCTGTTTGTCGGGAACCTGAGCCCAGGTTGTGTTCGATAGAAACGCGATTACAGTAAGAACGAGTAAGAAGTTTTTTCTACTCATAGAGTTCATCCTCGCTTCGTTGGCACAGTTGACAAAGTGTCACAAAGAGTAAGGCGCAGGACCACCTGGTTACAAGTATTCTTCTGCTTTTTGAAAGAGCCGGATTATGTCGCCAACAACACTAACAAGATGGACCGCGCACGTACTTACGTGTCTGATCGTTCTCTTTTTTGGCTTTTTCCTGGTGGCCCATCTCATCGGTGACGAAGGCCGGCCGTCTCGGCCGTTACACTGGAGCGATTACGTTATTCTCACGACGCTGGTCGCGTCACTTGTGGGTCTTTTGCTTGCCTGGAAGTGGGAGAGAACGGGAGCCGCGATTGCACTCATCGCAATCATGATTTGCGCCGCGGTGAACTGGAGGGTCCTGATTTTCCCAGGAACGCTGATTCCCCTTGCCGCACTGCTTTACTCACTATCGTGGTGGCTGCGTCGACGCTACACAATCGTTACGACCAATAACTGACCTACCGCTTAGACCTGTAGCTCTCGCGCGCCGCCTGAGCCTCTTCAAGACTGCGAAACTTAAACTATCAGATGCAAACGCCGAAGGCGTTCGCCAGTTTCAGCCCAGGGTTGGCACAACCCTGGGTAGGAGTACAGAAAAGACAATTTGAACGCTGAAGGCGTTGGCAATCGCGCTACTTTTCCAACACTTTCAGTGTTGGAAAACATTAGCCTCTTTGATTCCCCAGGGTTGTCGCAAGCTCCAACCCTGGGCTCGAACTCGTAAACGCCTACGACGTTCAAATTAACACGCCTCCAACTTTAGTATTGATGTGGTTATTCCCAAGCCCACTATCGCAATGGAAAACGGACCGAATGCCACGAGCAGACTCAACGAAGGCTCATCACATAGATCTCATAATTTCCATTGCGGTTGCTTTCAAACGCCAGTTTCGTTCCGTCGGGTGAGTATGAGGGCCAGCCGTCGAATTTTGGACCGACTGTAAGGCGTTTGAGATTTCCGCCTGCCGCAGGAATTTCAAAGATGTTCGCTCTGGCTCCGTGATACTCGACAACAAACGTGATCGTAGCGCCGTCAGCCGACCACTTCGGCACGAAAGTCGAGTTCGGACTGCGTGTAATCATCTTGAGGTTACTTCCATCGGCATCGATAACGTATACCTGTAGCCAATAGGCGCCACCAATTATTTCAGTACTGCGAGCGCAAAAGGCGACTCTCTTTCCATCCGGAGACCACGCTGCCCGACTCGCTCCCATTGTTGTCAGCCTTGCGATATTTCCGCCCGCTTCGTCCGTGACGTAGATGTCTGTTTGACCTCCTCGATTGCTGGTAAAGAGGATTCTGCCGTCAACCGACCATCGCGGAAAACTGTCTACCGATGGATCGTTCGTCAGCCTGCGCGAATTGGTCCCGTCCGCATTCATCACATATATCTCTTTGTTACCATCTCTCAAACTCGAAAATGCGATCCGTTTGCCGTCCGGCGCCCAAGCGGGTTCTGTATCTTCGGCCGGCGACTTTGTTATCTGTGCAAGCGAGCTTCCGTCGGCGTTCATCACGTAGATATGCTGCTTCCCGTTGCGGTTGCTTGAAAAGGCGATCCTGTTTCCGTCGGGGGACCAATCGGGCGAAAGGTCGTCGGCAGCGTCATCCGTGAGTTGGGCCAACTCGCCGTCAACGCTGATCGTGTAGATCTCCCAGTTGCCGTCACGATCACTCTGAAAGACGAGCTTTGAGCTATCGGGCGACCAGTACGGCAATTCGTTATCCGCGGCGTTATTGGTCACGCGCTTCAGGTTAGTCCCGTCGGCATCCATGATGAAGATTTGTTTCTTGCCGTCAATTCTCCTTGAGAATGCGATGTTGTTACCGTCATGCGACCAGATCGGAGCGCCATCCCCTTTGTCGTTATCGGTAGTCAGATTTCTCTGCTCCGTGCCGTCGGCGTTCATTTCGTACACATCGAAGTTGCCGTTTCTTCCGGTCACAAACACAATCTTGCGGCCGTCGGGCGACCACTGCGGACTCACATCGTATTCAGGATCATCTACGATTCTCCTGACGTTCGAGCCATCGGCATTCATAACGTAGATGTCCAGGTTATACGGGTTATATGGAGGGCCAGTGTCTCGATTACTGGCGAAGGCAATAAGGTTCCCGTCAGGCGACCAGGTGGCGGTGCCATCGAACGCGTTGTTCCGGGTGAGGCGGATCTGGTTGCCGCCGTCGGCATCCATTACATAGATCTCTCCGTTGCCATCCCGTTCAGTATCAAAGAGGATCCGCTGCCCGTCGGGAGACCACATCGGGTTTACGTCGTTGGCCAGGTTGTTAGTGAGTCGCTTGGCGTTCGACCCGTCGGCATCCATCACATAGATTTCGTACATGCCGTCGCGGTTACTCGAGAAGGCTATGCTCCTGCCGTCGGGGGACCAGACGGGTCGGCTATCTATCGCGCTGTTGTTTGTCAGCCTGACAAGCGTGCTTTTGGCGCGCGATGCGGGTGGCGCAGTAGCGGGCGCGCGCGTCTTGTAAACATAAACAAACGCCGCGATCGCTGAAACCACTATTACACCAGCTCCGACCACTGCCTGGATTCTTCGCTTCCTTCGCAGCGGCCCGACGACGCCGGATGTTAGTGCCCGTGTTTCCTCTGTTCCGGCGGGGGCGGGCAACAATGGTGCGTGTAGGTCTGTTACTGCAAACTCCTCGGTGATGACGCGAGCGAACGTGTGTTTCTCGATAACCAGCGCGTCGCCTTCCAGTCCACTGAAACCAACCTGCGCGGTGTCTGCGTGAACTATCTTCACCGGAGCAACAAACCGGTAACCACGTTTCGGGATCGTTTCTATGTAGCGCGGCTCGGAAGAATCATCGCCTAACGCTTTCCTCAAGCCATGTATGTTGTGCGAGAGGCTCCCTTCCTCGACGAAGATATCGGGCCACACTTCTTTCAGCAGTTGCTCCTTTTCCACAACCTGCGACGCGTGCTGTACGAGAACGAACAGGGTGTCGAAAGCCTTCGGAGTGAGACGAACCGTGGTCCCGTCCTTGAGCAGAATGCGGCTGCGCGCGTCGATCACGTATGGTCCGAATTCATATAACTGATTGTCTTGTGAGGACATAGTGGCTCTAAGAATTCTTTAAAGTTCTAATGAGAGTTTTCTCACCTCGATTCTAAGAAAACCTAAAAGACTTCTGAGAGGGTCCGCAGTTATCGTCCGGCGCGTTCGCGAGGCCGATGAGAGAAAAGCCTCAAAGTCGGTCGCAAAGTTCGCGAATTATATTTGATCGCTAATACAAAGGAGAACTCTCATGAAACGCATTTCCAAACTTACTGTTATCGCGCTGGCCGCCTTCCTTCTGCTTGGGTCTCTTCCCGTAATGGCTAAAGAGCGCCCGTTTGCACTAAACGGAAACGGAGCCGCGACCTTCATCACCGACGGAGCGGGCAACCCAATTGCCGCCGACACCACCACTACCGCAACCGCAACGCACCTTGGTTTGTGCACCATCGTCGCTATAGTGAATTTTAGCCCCGATCCCAATAACCCTGGTCGTCTACTTTCAACCGGATCGGGAACAATCACCGCCGCGAACGGCGATACTATCCTGGTAGAGTTTAACGGAGTGTTAGAGCCACCAGAACCGGGTAGTACCACGGCTATTGATCGCCCAGTCTTCCACTTCGTCGGAGGCACAGGCCGCTTTGCCGGTGTGAGCGGCTCGGCCAACACCGTAGTGGTGCTTAACCTTCTCACGGGGGCGTTCGAGGCTACGATGGTCGGCAAGATCGATTATTAGTACCTCGACTGGGGACTAGAGAGTGTCTGAAAGTAACTGGGACTTTCAGACACTCTTTCCCTGTATTGAGCCGGCCAGACCGGGGAGAAAGTATGGGAAAAAGGAAGGAGGAAAGGATCGAGATCCACGAGAGATTGATCGTACGTACGGGGAGTGGATCACCTCCCGCGCTGTGCGATGAGTGCTCCGTGAGTGACGCGATCATGCTCTCACCCGAACAGGCCGCCGCGGTGACCGGCATCCCTGAGCGACAGATCTATCAGTGGGTGGAAGCGGGAGCGATTCATTACAAAGAGGTGCCGAATGGAAAGCTCATCGTTTGCATCAAGACGCTGATCTCGTTGCGTTCACCTCCACGCATGGTATGATCGCGGGCCAGAAGATGCGTTGAAACCTACCTGAAAGCGAGTTCTCAATATGGCAAAGACTCCCACCGGTCTCTATTCGCGGCCGCAGGCTCCTGAAAGTGCGAAACATCTCGGCACGGATCCGTTACCGCTGAATACCGGTGCACCGCCATTTCCCGTGCATCCAAAAGTGCGCGAAGCGATCATTAAAGCGGTCGAAGCAAGCAAAGAAAAACTCTCTTACCCGCCGACGCGCGGAATCGAAGACCTGCGCAAGAAGGTGGCCCACGATTATGGCTATCCGGACGACGGCGTTCTTATCACTTACGGCGCTTCGCAGGCGTTGTACAACATCCTCGACACGATCGGTGATGAAGAAGTCTTGATACCGGCGCCGTTCTGGTTCGCCTTTCCGAATATCGTCGCGCAGGGCCAAGGCACGTTGAAGATCATCCAGACGAATGCCGAGAACAACTTCAAACTTACGCCCCAACAGCTCGCGCAAAGTATCACGTGGAAGAGCCGGATACTGCTTTTCACCAACCCGAATAATCCGACTGGCGCGATCTACACACGTGAAGAGTTAGATGCGCTGGTTGAAGTGTTAAAGAAGCATCCGCGTCTGTTGGTGGTTTCTGACGAGGTTTATAACCTTCTCTTACTTGATGGTGATCCGTGTCCCAGTATTGGCAGTTGGCCCGAGATGCATGACCGAGTGCTGACCGTTAACAGCCTGTCGAAGAACTTCGCGATGTCGGGACTGCGAGTGGGGTACGTCGCGTCGCATCCGATGTGGGCCGACATCTATCTGCAAAAGCAGAATTACGCGACCTCGGGTGTGAATGAATTTTTGCAACGGGGCGCGTTGGCCGCGCTCGAAGGCACTAACGACATCATTCCGACGATGGTCGAAACACTGAGGGTCAGGCGGGCGAAAGCCATAGATCTGCTGAATACGATTCCGAATACGTCGTACATCACTCCGCAGGCGGCCTATTTCTTTTTCTGGAAGATCGAGCACTACATTGGCAGTAGAACTGAGGATGGCAAGTTAATTCGGAGTGACGTGGACCTGGTGGACTATCTGTTACGTGATGCGAATGTCGCAGTTGTCGCGGGCAGCCTCTGCGGGACGCCCGGCTACTTTCGTATTACCTACGCCATAGCGGAAGCCGCATTTGCGGAAGCGATCCACCACATCAAGTACAGCCTGGAAAAACTCCGCAAGTGAACTGAACGTGCAGTGGATGCTTAGGCTTGGACTTCAAGCATGACTCTGATGGAAGATCCAATAGCGCTTACACCCGATCAATTCGAGGTGGCGGTGAAGAGTCTTATTAAGAAATCCGGGTTTGGACTATCTCATTTCTCCGTGCAGCGCTTAGAGAAACTGAAAGGATCCGACGGCGAGTACGAAATAGACGTGACCGCCCGCTTTCGCGCTCTCGGCGCAGACTTTCTGGTTCTAGTTGAGTGCAAACATTATAAGCATTCAGTTAAGCGTGACGTTGTGCAAGTTTTGTTTGACCGACTTCGGGCAGTCGGTGCTCACAAGGGAATGATTTTCTCAACTGCTAAGTTCCAGAACGGCGCGATCAAATATGCAAAGGTTCACGGAATTGCTCTCGTCCAGATTACAGACGGACAGGCTGCATTTGCGTCCAGAAGCGATGACACATCTCATCTTCTGCCGGCCAATGTTCCCGAGCACGTTGGTTGGGTTATCGACCTTTCCGATGACGATCGAGAAAGGTATAGACTCATTTATCGTTCCGACCCGACGACACTATTTCCAATGTTTTGGGCGAAGGAATAATTACCTGTTGGTCCAACCTTAGATTGCTGCAGAGTTGGCACGATAGACCACAAATGGATGACGGGAGTGAGGCAGGGCTGACTCTGGACTCAGGCCGTTATGTAGATTCACAAAGAACTCTTTAATAACACGGAACGTTTCGTCGTCATCTACTTTCCACAGACTAGC
>DATNJO010000010.1:0-11415 GCA_035603895.1 Pyrinomonadaceae bacterium | reverse complement strand
CGTCGCGCGAACCTCCGGTCCCGGCTTTTCCCAGAACGGACTGGGATCTTTGTTTAGTTCCACAAGGAAAGCCCGAATCTTCGGATCGATGTTTGGATCTGTTGTTGGGTCGATTGCTGAAATTGCTGTTTGACTCATTGCTTTACAATTACTCCTCTAGATTACTGCGGTAAGAACACGGTAGCGGCAGTAATTGCCCGGTTCTTTCCGCCGTTTGCTTCATTCCATTCTTATTTGCGACCAGCGCAAAAATATTTTTCCGCGGCGGTGGCCTTAACCTCAACTAAATATTTTTCGAAGCAAAGCGGCTGCCAATTTCGGCAGCCGCTGTCGTTTTCCAGTCTCCTCTTTGCCCTTGACAATCTAGGGAAGCCTCGCTAACCTCCGCCCAAGATTATCTAGGGGGAGCGGCCGAATGCTCGTAATCAGGGATTTGACCAAGACTTACTCGAGCGGTGTTCAAGCACTCGGGGGAGTCAATCTGGATTTGTCTCCCGGCGTCTTCGGCTTACTTGGACCAAACGGCTCAGGTAAGACAACTCTGATGAAGATAGTCGCGACGCTACTGGAACCCGATTCCGGGACGGTTCAGATGAACGGTGCCGATTTGATAACTCGCAAGGACCACACCCGCCGGATGCTCGGTTACCTGCCACAGGACTTTGGTCTCTATCCAACGCTCACAGCCTGGCAGATGCTTGATTACTTAGCGAAGCTCAAGGGCGTCACCAACAAGAAAGAACGTCATGCTTTGATCGCTGCGCTGCTCGAAAGAGTTAATCTCTGGTCTGCACGTACGCAGCGACTGGGTGGATTTTCCGGCGGGATGCGCCAGCGTCTAGGCATTGCTCAGGCGCTCATCGGCGAACCGCAGCTAATCATCGTCGACGAACCAACGGCCGGACTCGATCCGGAAGAACGCGTTCGTTTTCATAATCTGCTTTCAGAAACCGCGAGCGAAAACACGGTAGTAATTCTTTCAACTCACATTGTGTCCGACGTCTCTAACTTGTGCACCAGCATGGCGATCATTCGGCAGGGCAAGATTCTCTCTACGTGCACACCGCGTCACGCAGTGGACGAACTGAACGGATCGGTCTGGGAGGGAACTGTGCCACGCGAGCATCTCGCGACGTTCAAGTCTGAGTTCAATGTGATCTCTTCGCGGATGTTTGATGGTCAGGCACGCGTGCGAGTGATCGCGAAAGAGCGGCGTCCGAGTGAAGAGTTCACTCGAGCGACGCCGATTCTGGAAGACTACTATTTCGATCTCGTCAATCGATGAGAAATCCCTTCAAAACCCCGTTCGCCGCAGTTTTCACGAACGAAGTACTGCTGAACACGAAGCGCGTTGCTCCGTACGCGATGATGCTGCTGTTCAGTGCGAATGCGATTTTGTGGTGGGGATGGGGACCGGCTGTGGGAAGAGGTTGGGCCACTAACTGCGATTTTTACATTCACAGAAACCTCGTGGGCTTCTCGTTTATCCTGGGACTGCCGATATTCAACGCAGTGATCATGGGCGATCCGGTGGTGAGAGATCTTCGCCTCGACGTGCATCCGTTGCTCTTCTCGAAACCCATCGGCCGTGGGCCATATCTGTTGGGAAAGTTCTTTGGCAGTTTCTTTGTGCTCGTCTGTTGTCAATCAGCGTTTGCGATTACGTTGTTCCTGCTTCAATGGGTCCCGTTTTCGGGCATGGTGACGTTGCCCGTGAACGTTGTTACTTACGTCAAGCATTTCTTTTTTGTAGTGGTCGTTTCTCACCTCGTCCTGGCCACGTTCTACTTCGCCGTGGGCACGCTCAGCCGCAACGCCAAAATCGTTTATGGCCTCGCTGCGTGTTTTTATCCGGTCTATATCGCGTATCTGCTAACGACGAAAAGCCTGCCCTGGATGGTGGGAGTGTTTACCGATCCGTTGGGTCTTGCTTCGCATCAAGGACCCGACTTTTGGCGCACCAACGGAGATGTCGTCAATCAGTATGTGGTTAGCTACAGTCTAGCGGCGTACGCGAATCGCGCGACGATGATCGTTGTCTCGGCTGTGATTCTGTTCGTCATTTATCTCCGGTTCTCAGCTACCACACGAACGAAAACTTCAGGCGAAGTGACAGTGCTGAGGCTTTCCAGTGCGACCGAGAAAATTCCTTATACCTCGGACAACGGTCTGTCAGGTGGATTTCTCAACTCCGCAAACGAAGCGACGCTCGCTCACGATCGAGTGACAATTCCGAAGGTCAGCTCAACGCGAGGTCCAGCCGCAACGCTTGCGAACACTTTCGCGGCCCTCGGCGTTGAGTTTCGACTGCTGCGAGCAGAACGAAGTCTCATCGTCATAGCTCCGCTGGCGATCGTTCTTTCGATTTTCGATCTCGCTTTTTTCCGCGTGGTTCCGGAGATTGGGTATTCGGTTACCTATGCGAGCGGCACAGCCAAGGCGTTGCTACTGTTCCTGGTGGGCATGATCGTTTTCTACACTGGTGAGGCGATGCATCGCGATCGAGAGGTGAAGATCGAACCGGTTGTTTGGTCCACGCCTGCGCCGAACAGTGTCTTACTGCTTTCAAAGTTCTTCACTACTCTCGTGTTGGCGCTTTCATTGTTGGCCGCGGTTGGCCTCACTGCAATCGCGATCCAACTCGTGAGAGGTCATACGCCGGTTGATTTCTCAGCTTACCTGCTGGTATACGGCGTGGTGCTCGTACCCGGCATCATTTTCGTGACTGCGCTGGTGGTTGCGTTGAATATCCTGCTGCGGAATAAGTACGTGGCTTACGTGGCGGCGATTGGCGCCAGCGCCGGCCTCTTTTATTTATACAGCACAGGTCATAACCACTGGCTCTACAATCCGCTGCTTTATCAGCTCTGGACTTATCCCGATCTTACTAGCCAGACAATACTCGTCTCGCGCCTCTACTGTCTTGCTCTTGCCGCTGCTCTTCTTGCGCTCGCGCATTTATTCCACGAACGAACGCGTTAACGCGCATGGCTCATTCGTTTCGCAGCGTCACCAGCGGATCAACTTTCGTTGCCCGATGCGCCGGGATGTAGCACGCGAAGAAGGCCACCGCGAGTGCTCCGATCGAGACTGCCGCAAAAGTCACAGCATCAGTCGAGACAACACCAAACAGCAGCGTGTTCATCACCTTTGTAAACGCGATCGCCGCTACCAGACCAATTGCAGTGCCGATGCCCGCGAGCTTCATTCCGTCGCCAACGATGAGCAGTAGAACGTTGCGTCTTTGCGCGCCGAGTGCCATACGAATACCGATTTCGCTGGTCCGTTCGGCAACGTGATACGACAGCATGCCATAAATACCGGTTGCCGCAATCAGCAACGCGAGTAAGCTAACCGTGCCGGCAAACCACGCACCCATTCGCTCCGGCTCCAACATGCGCCTCACGTTCTCTTCGAGCGGCTCCGCAGTAACGACCGCGTCTTTATCGAGTGAACGCCCCAACTCTCTCACAGCGCTGATGCTTGCAGCCTGATTGCCGTTTGTTCGCAACACGAAACTGAGATCGGTCAGGTCGTGAGGCGAAGCGGGCGTATAGAAGAGCGGTCCATCGAGTTGACCAACGCGTTTGCTGCTGATGTCTGCGGCGACACCAATGATCTCGTACGACGTGCCACCGCTCTCTTTGAAGCGCTTGCCGATCGGATCGGCGCCGGGCCAGAAACGATTGGCCATCGCCTGACTAATTACTGCCGATTGACCGAGCGCGTCCGCTTCACTGAACGGCCGGCCACGCAGAATGGGAATTCCAAGCGTTCGAAAATATTCAGGCGAAGCGATGTTTGCATTTGCAGAAATAGCCGATCCACTCGTCGCTTCGTGGCCTTCGATCTCGATGGCCGCCTCGCGTACACCGGCAAAGGGAACAACGCCCGCAAGACTCACCGACTCCACTCCCGGCAAAACCTTCAGGCGCTCGGAGAGTTGCACGTAGAGAGTTGTCGTACGCGCTGCGTCTTGATGCTGTGTCGCGCGGTCCAATGATAAGACCAACAGGTTTTTCTGATCGAATCCGAGATCGGCGGATTGGGCCTGCTGTAATCCGCGCACCAGCAAACCAGCGCCGATCAGCAGCACGAGCGAAACCGCGACCTGGCCGATCACGAGCAGATTACGCAAGTGTGAGCGCGTGACGCGTGGCCTGCTGCCTGTTGTTCGCAGCGCTGCGATCAGGTTCGATTTTGTAGACTCGATTGCAGGCGCCAAACCAAAGACGACACCCGTGATGAGCGAAATCAGAAACGCGTAAGCGAAGACTGTTGTGTTCGGTCTCAGGTTGATGTCGAGACCCACGTCCGGCATTGCCGACAAGACGATTGGCGGTAACCAGAAAGCGAGCAGCAAACCGGCAACGCCGCCGAGGATCGCGAGCAACAGACTTTCGGTCAGCAATAACCTAATCAACTTCCAGCGGCTCGCACCGAGCGCCAAACGTACAGCGATCTCTTTTCGACGCGCGGCAGCGCGAGCGAGCATCAGGTTCGACACGTTTGCGCACGCGATCAGCAGCACCAGTGCCACGGCTGCAATCACGAGGATCGCGATCGGCGTTCCCTTGCTGCGCGCTTCGGGCGAATTGAGATACGACCCGGGCATGACGTTGACGACCGATCTTCTCCCGGGATACTCGTGGTCCATCTGGGCGGCCACGAGTTGCATTTCCGCCTGAACCTGTTGGATCGAAACGCCGTCGTTCAATCGTCCAAACACGGTTAGCCAGCTACAGTTTGGAAGCGGCAGCAGTTTGCTGTCAGGTTTCACGGCCGGTTCCATCGTTACGGGAATCCAAACGTCGGGAACGCTGATCTCAGCACCGCGAAAATCGCGCGCCGCGACTCCGATAATCGTGAAGTTCTGATGGTTCAGCGTCACTGAAGAACCGATCACATTCCGATCGGAACCAAACCTTCTCTGCCAGAAATCGTGACTGATTACAGCGAACGGGCATTGCAGAGGCGCCTGGCATTCTTTGTCGAAGAAAGTGCGGCCGAGAGCACTGGCGCCGCCGAGAAGCGAAAAGTAATTGTCGGTGACCAGCAGTCCATTGATTCTCTCTACGTTGTCATTGCCGAGGTACAGGCCGGTGTCCGCGGAAGCAATCAAGCCGGAGAAGCCGTTGACGCGGTCACGATAGTTCAGGTATTCGGGGTAGGAAAGCAGCTCGACGTTGCCTTCAACCTGACGCGAAAACTCACCTTCGAAGGTTTGAAAGACGCTCACCACGCTGTCCGGGTCTTTGACTGGCAACGGCCGGAAAGCGACCGAATAGAGCAACGTAAAGATGCCCGTATTAATGCCGATACCCAGTGCGAGCGTGATCAGTGCCGCCACAGTGAAATTGCGGTGTTTGAGCAAAGCTCGGAACGCGTAGCGCAGGTCTTGCAACGTAGAATTCAACATCCGATACTCCCCGACTCTAAGTGCTGCTATAAACCAACGTTGAGGAAGGCGGATTTATATACTAGGGAGCATTTAAAAAGTTCAGTCTCTCTTTCTTATGAACCCATAGTGCCGTAGACTAACGAGCTTTTAATTGCCGGTCGGTTCAGTCCCGGAAACTTTTAGCGAGGTGTCAATGGAGCTTCTTTCAAATCCGCAGACCTGGATCGCGTTTGCGACACTGACGGTGCTCGAGCTGGTGCTCGGCATCGATAACATCGTCTTTATTTCGATCCTTGCCGGCAAACTCCCGGCCGGACAACAAGCAAAGGCGCGCTATATCGGTTTGGCTCTTGCGCTGTTGATGCGCGTGGGACTGCTTTTTTCGCTCGCCTGGGTGATCGGGCTGACCGCTCCCTTGTTTTCGGTCATCGGTGAGGAAGTTTCCGGCCGCGATCTCGTTTTGTTCCTCGGCGGACTGTTTCTCATCGCGAAGTCGACGCATGAGATTCACGGTTCGCTCGAGGGCGAGGAAGGACACGCGGGCGCCAAAGTCTTCTCGTCTTTTGTCAGCGTGATCATTCAGATCATGCTGCTGGATATCGTGTTCTCGCTCGATTCCGTGATCACCGCAGTTGGGATGGTTAACGACCTCAGAATCATGATCGCCGCGGTCGTCATTGCCATTCTTTTCATGATGGCGTTTTCAGGAATTATCGGCCGCTTTGTTTCAAAACATCCGACAGTGAAAATGCTAGCGCTCTCCTTTTTGATACTCATCGGCGTGACTTTGATTGCGGAAAGTCTGGAGCAGCATATTCCGCGCGGTTACATCTATTTTGCAATGGCGTTTTCGGTATTTGTCGAGATGTTGAATCTGCGGCTGCGGAAATCGAAAACGGCGCCGGTCCATTTGCGCGACGGTTACGGCGATGTGCCCGGTGGCAATTAATCACAGAGACACTGAGTTAAGGCAAACGCGTTCGGGAGACTAGTTTGCCGCTCGCAGCCTCAAAGCGAAGCTGCTCGTGAGGGATCGATCTGCCACAGTCGTCAGCCTCTTGTGCTGAGTTGACGTGCGTGCACGTTGCGGGATCACGCTTGGCAACAATCGTGTCAATAACGAGCGCGCTTTCATCTGACGTGAAGCCAACTTCGCTGTACCAGTGAGATGCCGAAGTTGTCATGTTCACTTTGGAGAGATCGGCGACATCGGCCAGAAGATGGCGCGCGATCTCGTTCCCGTTTTCGTTGAACCAGATAACGGCCGGCGTGTTGGGATTGTGACCGTTGCCGTAATAACGATCGATTAGGGCCACCCGGCTGCCGTCGTTTGTCACCAGCAAGTGACCCGGCAGTTGGGGGAGAACGTGAATCCACAGACGCTGCGGACCGCGTGGTTCAACGCGATAGAGAGTGGCGAGCTGCCTGTCTGTCACCACAACGAAGTACTCCCGGTTAGCAGCGTAGTATTCCGTCCTGACGAACGTGCTATAGGTGTCGGCCCGCGTGCTCGTCGCGATCAGCAGAAGAGCTAACGCAAGGATTATCGTCTGTCTCGCGTGTGGCATAGTTCTTAACGTGAACGCCTTGTCGGATTACTTTGGTGGCGCCTTGACCAGCACTGTCTTGCCGTCAATCATCAGCAACATTTCTCCGGAAAGCGCCAGTATTCCTTGTCGACCGTCGCGGATGAGCCGGTCCACCAGTTTGTCGAACTCCGGTGTGCCGAACTCGATAACCTGATCCGGCTTAGCCGTTTCGTTCTTTAACGCACTCGCATCGACCCAACGGTTATTACGTTTGAAGAAGGTGCGATCGGTGATCTGTTGCACCGTGGTGATTTCAACACGTTCCATATTTTGCGCGAGGTAGAAATTGGAACGGTTCATGCTTAGTTGAGACTTTTGGCTTGTATTGTTAGACGCCTGACTCACGCTACCCATTCCACTGCGAACGCTCTGCGCGTTGTTCACCAGCGATTCGCGCGCGCGCGTGTTCAGCAATTCCAGATTGTTGAAATCGGTGCCGTCCGTAGCAAGGAAAGCAGTATATTCCGTCAAGATACCGTATTCGGTCGACAGCCTTATTATCTCGTCGACCAACTCCTTTAGTTTCGGATCCTGGGCCACATGACTGGACGCCGTTCTGATACTGCTGCTGTTGTAAGCACCAGCAGAGGATGAAATACGGCCGGGACGCGCAGCGGTATTCTCCGATCCGGCTTCCGTAATCAACTCGACCAGCCGCGCGATCTTTCTGCTGGCCCATAAGCGAGGCACAAACGCGTTTCGCGTCGTCGCATTTGACAGGTCGAATTTCAAATCAAACGTTCGCCAAGATCCCAGATAGTTTCCACTCAGACGAAAATGCAGTGGGTCGTCTGATTGGTACTGCCCTAATACGACTAACTGATCGCCTTCAAAGAGATCGCTTAGTTCACCCGGCAGCAGCTCACGCACCGCGCGCGTCGTGACTGCCCCGGCGCGATCCAGAGTTGCTAATTGAGGTTCCGCTAAAACCGGTCCTGAGAGACGTTTGAAAACCTGGCTGACTTTAACTTCGACATTCTCATTTGGAAAAACAAATGTTGGCGTCGCGCGCGTCGCATTCGCGATCGAGGTCAGCAAAGGCGCGTTCAGATCGTAGCCAACGCCAAAACTGAACACGCGACGTTTGTGCACGTTGGAATCGACGACAGCTTTTCGAATCGCGGCTTCACGGGTTTCACCTGAGGTGGGCACGCCGTCGGTGAGAAAGATTGTTAACGGCAACATGTTTGCAGTCGGAGCTTGACGCATCGCTTCCACGAGCGCGTCGTGAATGTTTGTGCCACCGCCTGCTTGAATGCGCTTGATGTATTCCCGTGCTTGTCGCAACGTGTTCGAATCTTTGATCACCGGTTTCGCGGAAAACCTTGCGACTTGATCGGAATAATCAATGATGCTGAATGCCTCTCCTGGTTCGAGTCCTTCGAGCACTTGCAAGGCCGCAGAGCGTGCCTGCTCGATTTTTTCTCCTTGCATGCTACCGGAGCGATCGAGCACTAAAGTTACTTCACGTTTCAGCGCCGACTCTTTCCGTTGCAGATCGGCAGGAACACCAGCGAGGAGCAGAAAATAACCGCCACCGACGCGCGTGTCGGGATAGGCCAAAAGCGATGCTGTTACTGAACTTGAATCTGCAAGGTACGACACGCGAAACGGTCCGGGCTCAAGTTGTTGGCCGGGTGTTCGCACGATTGCATGCTGGTTGCCGGAATGTTCGACGCTCACCTGATGACTCGGCGAGTAAACCGCGGAAATAGGAGACGACGAACTAATCTTGAGCGAGATGGTCCACGGTGTCGCGGAGGCTTCAAAGGATTCGCTGCGCGGCAGGACATAATCAATGCGGTTTCCATCAGCCTTCAAGACGTGCTCGTAAACGATTCGTACGCGCTGTTTGCCGCCGGCTGGAATGGGAAACACATTGGAACGTATCAGGCTGTAACCCGCGAACTCCAGCAACGCGGGATCGCGAAGTTTGGAAACGATCGATCGATAAATTGATTGAGCTTCTGCCTTCGGAAGTAGTTTTGCGGTCGATTCCTTCGCCGAACCCTCAAACGTGAACGAGCGCACGACGGCGCCGTCGGGAACAGGAATCAACATTTCGGCTTCCTGGATGCGTTGTGTTGGATTGGTCAATCCCACATCCATCGTAGTAGTGGCCACTTGCTCCAGGATCCGCACTTCGGCCGCGACGCCACTGATTTGGACTTGCTGTTGCTGTGGTGTGGACCATGCGTAACTGCGCGATTGCGGCACGATCAGATTCGCGGCGCTGCTCTGGAAGGTGGTTGAGGGCGTGATCTCCTGGCTGTGGGTTGTGTCCGTAAGAACCGTAAAGGCGAGCAAAGTAACGCCGAAGAGGACTGTTAGAGTTAGGGTTACGTTTCGCATAGACACCTCTGGAAGCTGAACTGTAACTACTTGGAAGGCTTGTTCTCAGGGACCTGCTCCGCGCAACTGAAAGGACAGGTCTTCCCGAAACTGCGTGGGCTGTACGGTTGCGCGTGCCTTAGGATGGAGTACACGCGTTGAGAGTTGCCACGCGGAGTTGGACTTTAATGTGTTTTGTCAGTTCGTTGCATACGCGTCGTAGGCCGCGCGCGCGAGGTCGGCAATCAACTTTTCCTGAGCTGCGTCTGGCAAATTCGATTCACTCACTAAAACTGCAATCGCCAGATGACCTCGATTAGCAGGAAGCGTGATAATACCGACGTCGTTGGTCACTTTCGCTGCTTGTGTAGTCTCATCCTTCTCGCCCGAACCGGTTTTGTCGGCCACGACTGTGCCCTCAGGTAAATCTCCTCGCAACCGGCGCAAACCCGTGGTTGCTCGCTGCATGAATCCGATTAACAGATTCGTATGAGCAGGCTGAAGGAGTTTTCCCTGGTGCAGTTGTACGAGCAGCTTCGCAAGATCGTCGGCAGACCCGGTGTTTGGGTTCTGACGGCTCTTCACGTATTCAGCGACATTTGTATGAATATTGATATTTTGAAAGCCGAGCGAGCGCAGTCGCTCGGTAACCTTTTGTGGACCACCGACAAGCTGGAGCTGTTTGTCGGCTGAAGTGTTGTCGCTACGGGCGATCGAAAAATCAATGAGCTGCCGGACCTCATAGGTAACCGGCTTTTCCCAAAGCGCCGTATTCCCCGGCGTGCCGGGTACGATCTCCGCAGGCGTCCCCTGAACCTTTTGGTCCAACCGCAGGCGGTTCTCTTCGACGTCCTTCAAAACAGCAATCGCCAAAGGGAGTTTGAAAACGCTATAGAGCGGCAGTTGCGATTGGCCGTTGAAGGAGATCGTCTTTCCGCTTTCGATATGAACAACGGTGAGCCCGACGGTGCCCTGTGCGCCATCGCTGATGGTTTTCAGACGCTGCTCGAGTGCTTGTGCTACCTGGTTTTGTGCAGCGGCCGGTGCCGTAGAGGGACCAGCCGTTCCTAACTCAGCCGTAGATTTTGCGCAGGCGATGGCTAGCGTAGAAAAGAGAAGAAAAGTGCATATCAAGTTAATTCGCATGATGACACCTCTTTGAAGAATTTCGCAGCCGCAGATGTGAAGTTTAGCAACTTCTCGGTACGACGGTAATTACAGAAGTGAACTTTGACAGGATTAACAAGACTAACAGGATTAAAGCCCGGTTTACGACTACTCGTCGACATCTGCTGCGGTTGAGGTGCTTCTGGATTCGAGTGGCGTCGTGAGCGGGATTATCCAGGGCGTGGGTAGCAATCGTACTTGCTCGTTAGCCAGGTCGACGCTGGGATCGATTAGTAACTGCGGTTCGCGGCCGTTGAGAGAAACCATTACGCGGGCGCGCACTTCAACGTCGTCGTGACCCTCACGCCGCTTCTCCTCGGCAAGATGATGTGCGAAGAGTACGAGCAGGTCCGGCTTCGTGGTCATCTTCATCACTTGATGAGATTCGAGATAATCTTCCGGCTTGATGGACCATGTTTGTCCGGTTCGCGGATCGGTAACCGTAAAGACTGCCTGGCCACCCTTTGTGCGCAACTTCATGTGCCAGGCAAAATTGTGTCCCTCTTCGGTCCAACTCACGTTGCCCGGATAGAGAAAATGGCGAAGCGGCAAAACAATCTGGACCACAAGGTAAGCGGCCAACAATCCAACAACTACTTTCTGCGAGCTTGTTAAAGGCGAGTAACTGGTCCTTTGCGCAACCACCTTCGGCTTGGCGGAACTCTGAGACGCCTTTTCGGCGTCGTCAAACTCCTCGCCCGGCGACATAAACGCTCGCGCGAAGCGTCGCACGAAATCGGGCGGAAAGAAAATCAACAACGCGCCCAGCATCAACCACGGAAAAATGCCGATTTCGAAAATCACTGCGTTCATGAGGTTGAATAGAATCGCTGCCGCGAATGCGAATGGTCGCGTGCGTCGCCACAGGAGCAGCGGCACCACGAGCAGATCGAGCAGCAACCCGCCGATCACGAAACTGTAAACCAC
>DATNJO010000009.1:0-2290 GCA_035603895.1 Pyrinomonadaceae bacterium | reverse complement strand
CCCATTTGATCTCATACTGCGTCACGCGTCCCGCGATTCCGACCGGCAACGTCATCGCCGCATCTGTCTGCGTCAACACGAGCGCAAACAAAAACTCGTTCCACGAAACGATCAAGCAAAACACCGCCGTGGCCGCGAGTCCGGGACTAACCAACGGCAACACCACGCGCACGAGCGCACCCAAACGCGAATCACCGTCAACAAGCGCAGCCTCTTCCAAATCGCGCGGCACTTCCGCAAAGAACCCGCGCATCATCCAAACCACGAACGGCAAGTTGAAAGCCGTGTAAACGACGATCAGCGACGCCTTCGTGTTCAGCAGTCGCAGATCGCGCATCATCAAAAACAGCGGCACGGCAGTGACAATCGCGGGGAACATCCGCGTCGAAAGAATCCACAGCGAGAGTTTGCGATCGAGATCGTAAGGAAGCCGAAAACGCGTCAACGCGTACGCGGCGAGCGTTCCGATGACCAGCGCGCACGCCGTCGAGACGATCGCCACAATCGCGCTCGTAATCAAATATTGCGCAAACGAACGCGTCACAAACGCGTCGTAATAATGTTGAAGCGTCGGCGTAAACGAGAACCACTTAGGCGGATAAGCAAACTGATCCCTTTCGATCTTCAACGAGATCGTAATCATCCAGTAGACCGGCGCCAGCGCAAACACCAACGCCAACACCAATACTACTGTCCGTGTAATCCGTGTTCCTCCGTGGCTCATTCTTCTCTCTGTAACAATTTTATGTAAACAATACTCACCACATTCGTCAGCGCCAGCAGCACAAACGACATCGCCGCCGCATACCCAAAATCCGAAAATCGAAACGCCGTCCGGTAGATGTAAAGACTGATCATCTCGGTCGCAAATCCCGGCCCGCCTTCCGTCAAAATAAAAATCTGGTCGAACACACGCAGCAGATCCATCGTGCGCAACAACAGCACGATCAGTATCGCCGGCTTCAGCAGCGGCAACGTCACGTGTCGAAACGTTTGCCATCGACTCGAACCATCGATCAGCGCCGCTTCGTACGGCTCCTGTGGAATCGCCTGCAAACCTGCCAGCAGAACAAGAAACACAAACGGTGTCCATTGCCACACATCAACCGCAACAACAGCCACAAACGCCAACCGCGGCGATGCGGTCCACGTCAAACTCTCGGTATTAACT
Organism: Pyrinomonadaceae bacterium; assembly: GCA_035603895.1. Lineage (GTDB taxonomy): Bacteria > Acidobacteriota > Blastocatellia > Pyrinomonadales > Pyrinomonadaceae > PSRF01. Next base: position 1,119 of record DATNJO010000009.1, on the reverse strand, counting down.
CCCAACTGCTTGAGCGTTCCATTAATCGCGCCGAAGTTTGGATTCAACATCAATCGCCACACGACGGCGACAACCACCGTCGGCAACATCATCGGCACCAGCAAACTCGCGCGGAACAATCCACGCCCGCGCATCTTTTGGTTCAACAACAACGCCAAAGCAAGACCAAGCACAAACTCGCACGTCAAGGCCGCGATCGCATAGACAAACGTATGGACCATCGCGGTGCGGAAGAAGTTGTCGGTGACGAGTCGTTTGAAGTGTGCGAGCGTCCACACGACGCCGGACGCGGTTTCCTGTTGCAGGCTGACTGCGATCGAATAGAGGAGCGGGTAGATTGAAAGCGCGAGAAGCACCGCCAACGCCGGCGCGACGAGGCCGTAGGGCAGCAGCAGTTCGCGCCTATTTAGCGCGCTGAAGAATCTTCTCGATCTCGGCATTCGCCTGGTTCATTGCTTCCGTCGGAGACAACTCACCACTGTTGGCCTTTGAGAGAAAGATGCCAAAGGCGTTTTCGATCTCGTTCCATTGCGGCGTGCGTGGACGCGGCCGCGACGTGGAGAGCGAACGAAACTGCGCGGGATACGCGGGAAACTTCGCTACCAATTCGGGATCCTGAAAGAGCGACTTGCGCGTCGGCGGATTGCCGCGCAACGCCGATCGTTTCATCTGTTCCGCGGTGGTGGCCCACAGCAAGAAGTCCATTGCGGCTTCCACGTTTTGCGAATACCGCGGAATCGCGATCAGCCAGTTGCCAATCTCCGCCTGTCCGGTTTTGCGCGCGTCCGGCAACGTGGCAAATTCGATCTTGCCAATGACTTTCGATCGTGCCGGGTCGCTGAACGCACTGATCCACGCGGGCCAGTTGATCGACATCGCCGCCGTGTCCTGCAACAGGTGCGCGCTCACTTCGTCGGCATTGAAACTCGCGTAACCCGGCGGTGAGACTTTCCCCAACTCCAGCATAAACTCGAGCGCTGCGATTCCTTCAGGACTGTTCACCGTCGGCTTACCATCTGAATCGAACATTTCAGCGCCAAAAGCCCAGAAAATTGGCATGAAATCGGCGACAGCAGCGTTTCCCTGCGCCGCACGCATCACGTAACCGTACATCTTCCC
>DATNJO010000008.1:0-2466 GCA_035603895.1 Pyrinomonadaceae bacterium | reverse complement strand
TATCCGGTTCGAATCTCGTTGTCGCACGCCAGAAGCACGAACGATGAGGCGGTTCGACTAATCGCCTCTGGGCAAAATCCTCCATTTTTGGTTCATGCTTGGGCTCAAACGCATGGAAGGGGCAAGCTGGATCGGGTTTGGCAAGGAGGCGCCGGCGTACTAACTGCCAGTTGGGTGTATCAGTTTCCCAAAAGTTACGTGGGATATGACGTTGTTGGATTGGCGGGGATAGTTAGCGCTCTTTCAGTTACAGATGCAGTCAAAGAACTGTGCGAGTCATCCCGACAAGTTCAAGTTAAGTGGCCGAATGATGTCTTGATCGACGGAAAAAAGGTTTCGGGGATATTGATTGAGATCAGAGAGGGCCAGGAACACTTCGACGTCATCGCCGGCATAGGAGTGAATGTCTCTCGTATCCCTGCGCTTACAGATTTGACCGTGTATTCGCTTCCCCCGACCTCTATCTTTGACAACTACAATGATGACGATATGCGGGAGGCCCAAATTGATAAAACGATACTAAAGATTACGGAGAAGCTACGCATCCGTCTGAACGCGCTGCTGACAGACCGGACACTCGGAGCGCAACGTGATGATTGGCAGAAGCTCGATTCGCTGAATGGCAAGACGATCAAAATATCTACCCCGCAAAATAGTTATCCGTTGGTAGCAAACTATGCTGGCATAAACGACAAGGGACAACTGGTAGCTGAGTTCAAGGGCGGGCGTTCAAAGGCATTCTTCTCCGCTGATGTTGTTAAAATTGAAGACAACGATGCTGCTTTGTCAGAACTGAAAGAACAGGCCGGTCAAATTCAATCAAAGATAACGGAGACGGCAGATGGAAAGTATGTTCTGTCCTCGCCAATTACGGGAACTGTTCACGCGATCTTGGTATCGGTGGGACAACGCGTGCAGCAAGGCGACATCTTGATCTATATCGAGGCGATGAAGAGTATGTTGCCACTGGAATCGGAGGTGGCAGGGACGGTTTCTTCGATCTTCACAGCAGAAGGCGATGCCATCGAGTTTGGCGATGCGATTCTCCTGATCGACGTTTCATGATCGCATCAAATCAGATCGAGTGAAATGATCGTGCAACTTCGCGATGCCACTCTTAGCTCATTCCCTGCGTCGCAAGGCGCTGATTTAAGGGGAAAAACCTCTGGCTGGGGAACTAGGATTCGAACCTAGACAAACAGAGTCAGAGTCTGTTGTGCTACCGTTACACCATTCCCCAATTAAGTATTTGATATCATTAGTCTTTTTTCGGAAGTTTCTCAAGGCCATTATACGGACTTTGAAAAACGCTCCGGGCGGTCATATAGCCGCGTCGACGTTGTCGGTCCAGTCTTACGGCAGGAACCGCTGATCTAATTGTTTTCCGTAGAATTTCGGTCTCCTTGCTGTCCTTACCAGGCCGAGGTCAAGATCGCGATGTTGAAGGCGGTCGAGCAGTTATTCGTCTGAGAGCTTTGTCTTGCCCCTTGGCAACGGCTTATGCGGACCGTGCTGCAACAGAAAATCGCGCCAGAACCGAATGACCACCTCGAGCAGCATGGACACAGTCATATTCTTGGGGTCGGTGGGGCTAACCTCGATGGACAGATAGGACATTCCAAACGGTCCTTGCCCGTACCCGCCCATGCCGAAACCTGCAATCTTCTTCGTCCCCTTGGCATTCTCTCGAATAAAATGTTTGCTGCCGTTGGAGATTGACTGGACGAGGTCATACCAAACCGTTTGACGGCTGATCCAAGCCATGAAATCGGCCTTGTCCCTGACGCCGAGCTTCGCCTTTAGCGGCGGATCACCTTTAACGAAGTCGCCCCACACCCAGTCAGCCATGTGATGCGCCGTGATGGCGCAATTCATAGCATGCCGGGCGGAATCCTGTTTCTGCACATAATCGTCGAAATCTTCGAGCAGTTTCTGATAGAAATCGTGCGAATTGTTGATGTCGAACATGTCAGATCCCGCCGCCAAACTTCCGAAGCACCATTATATCCCTGTCTTCTATTTGAAGCAGTGGCGGGGACCGGACAAGCGTGTCATCGAGTTCAGCCGGCCATACAAGGACAAGGTCAAGCCGCGAAACGTTGATCCGGACGGAACCGGCTATGTGCGAGGTCTTTACCGCATGCCGGGTGTAGCCGACGAGCACGCTGAGGTGATTGAGAAGAGCTTCTTCGCAAAGGTTGACGATCAAGCCGCAGTCGGCCTGCGTAAGCTGCTGAAGAGTGAACTGAACGACTGGTCTTTTGAGCTGCGCGAGTTTTGGACATTGTTCGTACTCAGTATGCTCATGCGCACGCCCGAAACCGTTGCCGACGTTTCCTCCTCAATCACGCACAACCTTCCAGAAGATTGGGCACGGGCACAGAAGCAGTGGGAGATTGACCACCTCGGCGAAGGGCCGCTTGGAGATTACAACCCAACCATCGCGAAGCAGTATAGTTTGATCGC
>DATNJO010000007.1:0-2691 GCA_035603895.1 Pyrinomonadaceae bacterium | reverse complement strand
GTGGAACTAAAACCGGACGGCAGCGCGTTAAAGTGCGTCGAGTGCAAGCGCGTCTATCCGATTCGCGACGACATTCCGGTCATGCTCATCGACGAAGCCACGATCGAAGACTGAACTGATGAACAGCCTGCGCGACATTGTTGAGCCGTCTCCGCGACCGCGTGTGGTGGAGACAAAGTCGGGCTTCGTCATTTCAGAAGAAGAATCCCCACAACCACTCGCGCCGGCGCGCTGGGATTGGGAATCGGTCAAACGCGTGCTCGTCGTCCGGCTCCGCTCGATTGGCGACACGGTTTTAGCTACGCCTTCGCTCTTCGCGTTGAGACGGTTCCTGCCAGAGGCACAGGTCGACATACTCGTCGAAGATTGGGTCGCGCCATTGCTCGCGGATCATCCACACGTCGACAACGTTCTCGCGCTCGAACGCGGTGGTTTCATGTCTCGCGTAAAGGCCGCGCGTGAGTTGCGAGCCGAGCGTTACGACGTGGTTTACAACCTTCACGGCGGGACAACCGCAACGTTTCTAACGCGCGCGAGCGGTGCGCGACACCGGGTCGGATTTAAAACATACCAATACGCAAATCTTCACACGGAATTAGTGCCGTCTCCGTTATTACTTTGGGGACAGCAGAAAACGCATTCAGTCGAACAGCAACTGGCGTTGCTCGGTTGGACCGGTGTGCCGGTGAGCGATCGGCCGCGAACACAGTTGGGGACCTCGCCGGGTGCGGTTGAATCTGTTAACCAGCAACTGGCGGCTGCGGGTTTGGCCGATCGACAGATCGCGTTGATTCACCCGGCGGCAGCGTTTGAAACGAAGCGTTGGGCCACTGAGAACTTTGCACGCGTTGCCGAGTTTGTCGCGGAGCGCGGACTCGCGCCGGTAGCGATTGCTGCGCCTCACGAAGCGCAGATCGTGAATGATTTGGTTAGCGAAGCATCCGTAAAAATTCCTTCCCTGGATCTATCGCTGCCGGAAGTCACCGCTTTGGCGGCGCGTTCCAAACTGTTCGTCGGCAACGATAGTGGCATCGCGCACATCGCCGCCGCTGTCGGAACGCCGTCGGTTGTAGTTTTCGGTTCGTCAAACATTGCGCACTGGCGGCCGTGGAATCGTGCGAAGGCGGAGGTCGTGTTTGAAGAGATGCCTTGCCAGCCGTGTCACGGCTATTTTTGCGAGAAGTTTTCACAGCCCGAGTGTATTCTGCGTGTGCCGGTGGAGAGAGTTGCGGCCGCGATCGAGAGATGTCTCAACTAACAAAAACTCGCGCCTCAGAAATCCTGCAAACGCTTCGCGAGCGTAAAGTGCTTGTGCTGGGCGACGTGATGCTCGACGAGTTTGTTTGGGGCGACGTTACGCGTATTTCGCCTGAAGGTCCGGTGCCGGTGGTTGATGTACGGCGCGAGTCGGTCCATCTCGGCGGCGCGGCAAACGTGTTGGCGAATTTGATCGCGCTTGGCGCGCACGGTTGGGTTGTCGGCGTGGTGGGAAACGATTATGCGGGCGGGCGGATTCGCGATGAACTACGGTTGTTGAATTCGGGTGGCGACGGTGGTGTCATCGTTGATGAGTCGCGGCGTTCGACCACGAAGACGCGCATCGTGGCGCACAGTCAGTTGGTAGTGCGAGCGGATCGTGAGTCGAGAACGCCGGTTGACGGGAAACTCGAGCAACAGATCGTGGGGCGTTTGAAAGAGAAACTGGAAGAGGCGGATGCGTTTGTCGTTTCCGATTACGACAAGGGCGTGATCACGCCGGCGATCCTGCGGGAGGTGCTGCCGTTTGCGTACGAGCGCGTGCCGGTTTTGGTCGATCCAAAGTTGCGCAACTTCAAATCGTATTCGCCTGCGACCCTTGTCACGCCAAACCATCTCGAAGCGTTGCGCATGAGCGACACGGAAGATCATTCTGACGACGGTTCGCACAACGCGGCGAAGATCATTCAAGAGAAATTGGGTTGTGACGCGGTGCTGATCACGCGCGGCGATCGCGGCATGATGCTGTTGGAAGCGGGCAGAGAACCTGTTTACGTCGAAACGGCAGCGCGCGAAGTTTACGACGTCACCGGCGCGGGCGACACGGTAATCGCAACTCTTGCGGGCGCGCTCGCCGCGGGCGCCACGATGCTCGAAGCAGCCACACTCGCCAACCACGCCGCCGGAATCGTTGTCGGCAAAGTCGGCACCGCAACCGCCACCGCGAGCGAGTTGCTCGCCAGCTTCTTGTAAATTCTGTAATCCTGTCCAAACACGGAGCCATGGTAGGGAAGACTCTTCGAAACTATCGCATCACGGAAAAGCTCGGCGTGGGCGGTCAGGGAGCGGTCTACAAAGCGGTCGATAACAAACTCGGCCGTACCGTGGTTATCAAGGTCATTCCGCCGGAGCTCAGCGCAAAGGCAACGAACCTCAAACGCTTCGAACGCGAAGCGCGTCTCGCCTCTTCGTTGGACCACCCAAACATCTGCACCATCTTCGATCTCGACGAACAGGACGGCATGCACTTCATTGCCATGCAGTACGTCGAAGGCAAGAACGTGCGCCAGCTCGTCGGCGGCCGTCCGCTCGAACTAAAAACAGCGCTACTGATCGGTTTACAGGTCGCCGAGGCACTCGCCGCCGCGCACCACCGCGGCATCATTCATCGCGACGTCAAATCTGGCAACGTGATGGTCACGTCCTCCGGCCAAG
>DATNJO010000006.1:0-5388 GCA_035603895.1 Pyrinomonadaceae bacterium | reverse complement strand
TCACCAAGAGCAGTGATACCTCTAGCGTGATTGGAAATGACGAGAAATCCGTTGCGGGCGCCAACAAAGAACGTGTCCGAGCCAAGCTTCAATTCCGCGATGTCGGGAGTTGGACCAACGTTGCGAAAGAGTTTACCCGTCGTGAACGCTTCGGCCAGCTTGTTGCTCTTCAGTTTGCAGAAGGCGGCAAACGTGCCATCGCTGAACTTTTCAAATGTGGGCGGCTCGAGCAGCACGACGCCACATTCGGGGCCGAGTTCGGGAAGTGCTTCTTTTTCGAAATCCAGCGCCCAAACGTTGGGAAACGCCGCGAGCTCGAGTTTCGAAAACAGATCTTTTGAGGACGAAGCCCACAGCGCGGACAGATCAACTCTCGTCAGGAAGTAAGCAATCGTCGAAGACGGCAGCAACTCGCGCGGCGCCGTGAGTTCCTTTGGTTGGAACGGCAGCAGCGGCTTGGACCATTCACTCTCGTCAAAAACGAACTGATGCGAGTTTTCCCACGACGACGCAGTGAATTTCAATGCGCCGCGTTCATTGACTTTGGACTTGTCTACGTCGCCGCCTGCGGCAAAGATCGCTTTCAGATCGCTGAAGTAAACAACGTCGCCCTGATTATTGATCGACTCGCGAAATTCCGGATTGTCTGCGAGTTGTTTGTCGCTTGTGCCGTTTGCGTTCGCCAGGAGTTCGCGAATGGTCGCCAGATCCGCTGCGACGATCGCGACGTCGCCGAGGTATGCAATGTGAGTGATAGTGTTTTCGATACCCCACGAGGAATTGATCGATGTGTGCTGGATGGTCCTGACGCGCAGTCCGTTCCATTCCTTATCAGCCAAAACTTCGTAACGAAGCAAAGTACCGGTTCTTCGTTTAGACGACGCTTCCGGTGAGAGCACTAACTGCGCGCTTAACGGAAGTATCGCGGGCAACGCGGCGATGCTTCGTGTGCTGACCGCGGCGATGTCGGTGAAATTAGTAAAGCTGCCGGTGAAGTACTCGACTTTAGAGACAATGCGTTCGAACCGCGCACGATCTTTCACGCGCAACACGATCGCTTTTCGTTGTGCGGCCGTGTTGCTGTCGCGGGCGTCCGCAGCGGTCCACGCGGCCGAAGCGATCGGTGAATCGGGATCGATACCCGTGTAGTCGATGAGCGTCTCGGCGTTGTAAGGAGCAGCCAGTTCGCCGCCGAACATGCGCCGCAGATTGATCATCATCATTACGAGGTTCGACTGGTCGCGCGGCGAATCCATTTGCAGGCCATTCAGAGTTTCATAAAATTTCTGCACGGTCTGACGCGGATTGGGAATAGCTGTGAAGTGTTTGACTCGTTTCGGAAAGAGATTTTCCGCGAATGGTTTGATCGCGACGTCGCGTTTAAGACCAGCGGGGGTTGACGCGCAGCCTTCGGTGGTTGCGTCGCAATAAAAGCTCCAGGCGAACTCCGCGAGCGATGTGTCTGAAAGCGCTTTGCGCGTGATCTCGCGACGTTCGTCTTCAGTCTTTGCTGAGTCGAGTTGGTGCCGGAAGTTGATCTTCTTGATCGAGAGTTTTAGTTCGGCGTCGAGATCTTTTTTGGAGCCGTCTTTGGAAGCCAGTGCTTCGAGGCGCGGAATGTCGGCGGCGGTAGCAGCGAGCGCGAGATTCTGTGCGGCCAGAGATCTCACTTGCTTGTCAGGCGCTGACGTAAGCAACAGTAGGTGAGTCAGCGGCAATGGTTCGGCGCGCAACAGTGCGACTTGCAGACCGACGGCGATCAGCGGGTCGTAATTCGAAGCCATGAGCTGTGCGAGTGGCAGCTTGAACTCATCTCGCGGAACTGTGGCGAGCAGTGTCAACGCGCCGAGTTGAACGTTTGGATCACGGCTCACGACGGAGGGAAAAGTGGCGACCACTTGTCCCGGTTTGTATGGCGTCAGTTCGACGACCGTGGCCGTCGTTCCTGGTTTCGCACCGGGCCGTATTGCAGGCGGCGGATCTCGGCGATATATAGCCGGCTGTTTGAAAATGAGCGCGAGCAGTTCGTTTCGCTTTTCCTTCGGTAAGAAGGGGAAGACGAGCGCGATCATTTTCGTGTTGAAGCCGGACATTGACTTCTCAATAATCCTGGGAACGATGTCAGGTGTCTTTGCGAGCGCGCGAGCTGCGGCTTCTGCTACGAGTGGTTCCTGGTCGTGTATGAATTTCCAAAGGGTTCCCGCGAGCGCGGGATTGTTGCTGCGTGCGATCGCCTGCACGGTCGCCACCAGAACAAGCGGACGGCGATCGAGCAACAGATCCATCGCTACGTCGGGCGTGGATGAGAACAGCGCAGTCAAACGCGTGACAGCGGCTTCGCGTTCCGCCGTGGTGTCGTTCAAAGTTGCGACGATGCTTTCGATCTCGTCGATTGGACTATTCGCCGGCGTCTTGATCGTGGTTTGGCGTAACTCTTCATGTGAGTCGTACCCAGGACCAACGAGAATCACCGACTGCACGACGGCTTTGAAAAAAGGTTCGATCTCCGCGGCGTGTGCGACGGGCGTTTGCACATTGAACACAAGGGCGGCGGGTCCATAGATGGTGACCCACGAAGTGCTGCGTACCAGTTCGCCTTCGGGATCGGGTGATTCCAGAAAGATCTCGCGCGCTTCGATGTCTTGTAATTGAGTTTTGCGTGTGAGGATCGATTCCGTGCGGCCCGTCAGATCCTTGACTGTTCGCAACATTGACGCGAAGTAGTCGTCCAAAGGATAGCCTTCGGGAACCTTCTGGATCAGGACTTCGAGCGAGGAGCCGTGTGGTCCCTTGAATTTGAAGGTGCCTTGCTGTTCCCAATCGGCGGGAACACGAAAGACGAAAGTTTTCTCGGGGTTTACCTGCCGCTTGAAGTTTGATTTCGGCAGCGCGTAGCTTTTCCACTCAGCTTCGCGAGCCTGTAAACGCGTGACCTGTGCTTTCGCTGCAACGAGACTGCCTGAGTACAGCAGTAAAACGACGAGCGGGAGGAGGGGGAACTTACGCATTGCTGAGCGAAGGTAACACAAAACTGGCGATCGGTTCTATAGGTTCTACAGCACCTATTCTGTGAGAGAATGACCCGCTTGAAAGACACAACAAAACGCGTCAGAGTGATCGATTCCCACACCGCTGGTGAGCCGACGCGCGTCGTGCTCAGCGGCGGACCTGATTTGGGTAACGGGCCGCTTTCCGAGCGCCTTCAACGGTTCAGGAATGAATACGACGACTTTCGCTCCGCCGTGGTTAATGAGCCGCGCGGTTCGGATGCGCTCGTCGGTGCTCTGTTGTGCGCGCCGGTTGACGAAGCGTGTGTTACGGGAGTGCTCTTCTTCAACAACGTTGCGTATCTCGGGATGTGCGGGCACGGCACGATCGGCGTCATCGCCACGTTGGCCCATCTCAAACAGATTGAATCGGGCACTCATCGTATTGAAACGCCGGTTGGAGTTGTAGTGGCGCATCTTTACGAGAATGGAGAAGTCGAGGTTGCGAATGTGCCGAGTTACAGGCATCTCGCGGGCGTGCAAGTGCTGGTACCGGGATTTGGACCGGTGACCGGAGACGTTGCGTGGGGCGGCAACTGGTTCTTTCTCGTTAACGATCACGGTCAGGAGTTGACGCTCGACAATCTTGAAGGTTTGACTGACTTCACAACGCGCATTCGCGACGCGTTGGCGAGCGCGGGGATCACGGGCGCCGATGGACACGAGATCGATCACGTTGAACTGTTTGGCCCATCGCAATTCGAAGGCGTTGATAGTCGCAACTTTGTGTTGTGTCCGGGTTTGGCTTACGACCGTTCTCCGTGTGGCACCGGGACGAGTGCGAAACTCGCGTGTTTGTTTGCCGATGGAAAGCTGCGTGAAGGTCAGGTGTGGCGGCAGGAAAGCATTGTGGGCAGTATTTTTGAGGGAACGGTTTCTGTTGTTGATGGAAAGATCCTTCCGCACATTCGCGGCACAGCTTTTATTACGGCCGAATCAGAATTGCTCCTTGACCCTCGCGATCCGTTTTGCGCCGGGATTCGGAGATGAGTTCCAACAGTTATGACGTCGTGGTGATTGGTGGTGGGATTGTGGGGGCGGCGTGTGCGGCGGAGTGTGCCGTAGAGGGGTTGAAGGTTGCGATTGTTGAGGCGCGGATGGTGGGTGGCGGTGCGACTGCGGCCGGGATGGGCCATCTCGTCGTGATGGATGATTCGGAAGCGCAGTTTGCGTTGACACGTTATTCGCAAGTGCTTTGGAACGAGTTACGCGATGAGTTGCCACGCGAGGTGGAGCACGATGCGTGCGGCACGATCTGGGTCGCGGCGGATGATGAAGAGATGGCGGAGGTGCGTCGGAAAGAGCGTTTCTATTCTGAGCGTGGTGTCGCAGTTGAGGTGCTGGATGCGCAGGCACTCGCCGAAGCTGAGCCGAATTTGCGACCTGGGTTAGTGGGTGGACTGCGGGTGCCGGGTGACAGCGTGATCTATCCGCCGTGTGCTGCGCAGTTTTTTATCGAGCGCGCGCGAGCAAGTGGCGCGAAGTTGTTTGTTGGTAAAGCGGTCGAACGTGTGACAGGCGACGGTGTGGAGTTGCGCGATGGAACGTCGATTTTAGCGGGATTAGTAGTGAATGCGGCAGGTACTTGGTCGCCGGAGTTGACCAATGGGCTGAGTGTGAAGAAGCGCAAGGGGCATCTGGTGATTACCGACCGGTATCCGAACTTCTTGCGCCATCAGCTTGTTGAGCTCGGTTACTTGAAGAGTGCGCATTCAGTGGCGTCAGATTCGGTGGCGTTCAATATTCAGCCACGAACCACCGGGCAACTCCTGATCGGATCTTCAAGGCAATATGAGATTGATGACAGTGGGGTTGACGCGTCGATCGTGACGCGCATGTTGTCGCGTGCGATGGAATACTTGCCCACATTGGGCAAGCTTTCTGCGTTGCGAGCCTGGACCGGTTTTCGTGCCGCGACGCCCGACAAACTTCCGCTGATTGGACCACACGCCGAAAACGAGCGGCTGTATCTCGCAACCGGACACGAAGGACTAGGCATCACGACTTCGGTCGGCACGGCGAAACTGCTTGTCGACCAAATCATGAGCCGCCGCCCTGCTATTCCAATCCAACCCTACCTGCCGTCGCGAATGGCGCCGGAGACTACTGGACGTGCCTGAAGCCATCACACTGAAAGTCAACGATGCGCCGGTTAGCGTACCAGTGGGTAGCATGGTGGCGGCGGCGGTGTTGCAGGCGGGTGTGGTTTTGTTTCGCCGCTCGGTGACGGGCGAAGTGCGCGGGCCGTTGTGTGGGATGGGGATCTGTTTTGAATGCCGCGTCACGGTGAACGGCGTGGCCCACGTGCGCAGTTGTCAAACGCTCTGCGAAAACGGGATGG
>DATNJO010000005.1:0-9496 GCA_035603895.1 Pyrinomonadaceae bacterium | reverse complement strand
CGCCGGCACCGGATTAGTTGCCGGCGAACCTGGAGTTACGCGCGTAAGGTACCAACCGGAACCGACCGCAACGCCGAGCACCACGAGAATGATTAGAAATGGCAGTATTCGTTTCATAGCTAGTTTCTTAAACTGCGGCTGCGAGAGTAGCCGCGAGTGAACGGAAGATATCGCGCCCATCACTGGACCCGAGCAAGTCTTCGCAAGCGCGTTCCGGATGCGGCATTAATCCCAGTACATTACGGTCGCGATTGCAAATTCCCGCGATGTTATCACGCGAACCGTTCGGGTTGGAGACGTCAGTGACGACCCCGTCCTTTTCACAATAACGAAAGACAATTCGATCGTCACGTTGCAGTTCGGCAAGCGTCGCGTCGTCGCAAACATAGTTGCCTTCGGCGTGCGCGATTGGAATGCGCAACACGGAACCGCGTTGCATTTCATTCGTGAACGGACTGTCTGACGTTTCAACGCGCACGTAAACGTGTTCGCAGATGAAGTGAAGGTCGCGATTGCGAATCAACGCGCCCGGAAGCAGTCCGGCTTCGCAAAGAATCTGAAAACCGTTGCAGATTCCAAGAACCTGAAAACCGTTGCAGATTCCAAGTACGAAGCGGCCGCTTTCGGCAAACTTCTTGACCGAGTTCATCACCGGCGAAAACCGCGCGAGCGCTCCAGCCCGCAGATAGTCGCCATAAGAAAAACCGCCCGGAATGATCACCGCGTCGTACGTGCTCAAATCTGTTTCCCGATGCCAGATAAAATCCACCGGCTGGCCGACGTGTTTTGAGATCACGTGGTAGGCATCGTGGTCGCAATTCGAACCGGGAAAAACTATAACTCCAAACTTCACGCTTCTATCTCCACGCGGTAGTCTTCAATTATCGGGTTTGACAACACTTCACGCGCCATTTTTTCTACCGCCTCACGCGCCTGTTGGCTGTCGACTGAGTCGTCCAGTGAAATCTCGAAAAACTTGCCCTGCCGCACGTCCGAGATACCGGAAAATCCCAGCAATTCGACAGAATGTTGGATGGCTTTGCCTTGCGGATCGAGCACGCCGGCCTTCAGGTTTACGTAAACTTTGGCTTTCATCTTGAACGTATCTCTAGCTCAATAAAACATTGCTTAAAAAGTGTTTATTGGTCTAATATCCTCCGGCTCTAAACGTCCCCAAGGAGAAACTTATAATGCAAAACCCGCCGCCCGTTCAAATGACCAAATCAAGCACCGGGCTCGACGAAAACATTGCCGCACTGCTGTCATACATTGTTGGTTGGGTCTCGGGACTAGTTTTCTTCCTCATCGAAAAGGATAGTCGCCTTGTGCGGTTTCACGCGATGCAGTCGATCCTGCTGAATGTTTCATTTGCTGTTGTAGCAATCGTACTAATGATTGTGCTGTTCATCGTCGGGATGATCTTCGGGATGATTTCGGACGCTTTGGGTGCCATAGTCGGCATACTCTCGTTTCTGATTTGGCTGGTTTTCATGGCTGCGATTCTGATCGCGGTGATTCTGTGCCTGATCAAGGCTTTTCAAGGCCAGTACTTCAAGCTGCCAATCATCGGCAACTTCGCCGAAAAGTTTTCTACTAAATAATTCCCAACCGCTTGAAGATCTGATCCACGTTCCGCAGGTAATGATCCAGCGAGAACGTACGATCGATCTCTGCTTCAGACAAACGCGAGGTAATATCGGGATCGGCTTTCACGAGCTCGTGAAAGTCGCGATCCTCGTCCCAAACTCTCATCGCATTGCGCTGCACCCACTCGTAGGCGGTCTCACGCGACACGTCTTTGTTGGTCAACGCCAGCAATAGTTGTCCGCTGAAGATCAGCCCGCGAGTGATGCGGAGGTTCTCCAGCATTCGTTCCGGGTAGACCACCAACCCGTCAATCAAGCCAATTGCTTTTTGCAGCATGTAGTCGAGCGCGATGCTCGAATCGGGCAGCACCACGCGTTCGGCAGATGAATGCGAGATGTCGCGCTCGTGCCACAGCGCGATGTTTTCCAGTCCGACCAAACTGTTGGCGCGAACGATGCGAGCCATGCCACAGATGCGCTCCGAAATGATCGGATTGCGCTTGTGAGGCATCGCACTCGAACCCTTCTGGCCCTTAGTAAATTTCTCCTGTGCTTCACGCACTTCGGTGCGCTGCCAGTGACGAACGTTGAGCGCAAACTTCTCGAGCGACGAAGCGGTTACCGCGAGTGTGTTGAGATATTCAGCATAGTTGTCGCGCTGAATAACCTGCGTCGACACTGGCGCGGCTTTCAAACCAAGACGTTTACAAACGGCTTCTTCAACAGACGGATCGAGATGCGCAAACGCGCCGACCGCGCCGCTGATCTTTCCCACCGCGACGGTTTCTTTCGCGCGCAGCAACCGTTCGCGGTTGCGGCGCATCTCGTCGAACCAAAGCGCGAACGTCAAACCGAAAGAAGTTGGTTCCGCGTGAATGCCGTGTGTGCGTCCGACCTGCGGCGTGTTTTTAAATTCGAGTGCGCGGCGTTTCAGGACGTCGATCAGTGCTTCGACTTTTTTCAGCAGGATGTCCGCGGCGTCTCGTAAGAGCAGCGCGTTGGCAGTGTCGACAACGTCCGACGACGTGAGTCCGTAATGAACGAAACGGCTCGCTTCGCCGATCGATTCGGCAAGGTTCGTCGTGAAAGCGATAACGTCGTGGTTGGTGGTCTTTTCTATTTCATTGATCCGTTCGACGGAAAACTTCGCCTTCGCTTTTATCTCTGCCAAAGCCTCGCGCGGAATCGTGCCGTTCTCGGCGTGCACTTCGCACACCGCGATCTCCACATCCAACCATTTCTGAAACTTGTTTTGCTCTGACCAGAGCGCGCCCATCTCGGGCAAGGTGTAACGATCGATCATTAGTGCTTCTTGTGCCTTTTCGTGGCTTTTATTGTAGAGCCGTTGAATTTACAAAATAGCGCGCCAGCAGCCAGCGTCCATTCTGTTCGATCAACGTAAACGTCTCCATTGCTTCGCCGCGTTCGAATCGGGTTTGATAGGAAAGTATGTACGCATGTCCCTTCAAAGCGCCACCGGAGTTCTGCTGTTCGGAGGCTGAGTGGAGGCTGCGATGCTCAACTTTGCCGAGTTTCTCGCGCAGGGTTTTGAAAACCTGGGTTGATTGTTCGAGCGTGGAGTCTTGTTTCCAAAGGTCTGACGATTCGTTGTAGATCTGTTCGTAACGTTCCTGGTCGATCTGATCGCCGACCGTGTTGACTACGTCCTGAACTTCAATCGGAACTCGCCCGCGTTCGGTTTGTTGTCCGCAGCCGCACGCGATCGCCAACAACAAAACAAGCCCAGCCGCTTTTATACCTCGATCCAGGGCGTCGGCTCCTTTGGAAAGGACAAATGGACTTGGGTGTCGCACGGGAAGAGCGGCGTTTTTTCCTGCAACGCGACCTCGGCAGTGATCTTCGCAAGGTACGGATTATTCGCTCGCTGCGAAAGGTGTGCGAGCACGATGTACTTCGCGCAACCGTCAAATCCGTCTTTAATCCAATCGGCCAGGTCTTCATTCGAAAGGTGGCCCACACGTGACAGGATGCGTTGCTTCAGCTCCCAGGGATAATTATCGCAGGCCTTAAGCATGTCGCGGCTGTGATTCGATTCGACGACGATCGCGGCGCAACCGCGGAGTTGTTCTGAGACGAGTGTGGTGATGTGGCCGAAGTCCATCACGGTGGCGATCTTCACGCCGTGATGTGTTGCGGTGAAGCCGAAGTTGTCGACGGCGTCGTGTGGAATCGTGAACGGGTGAAAATCGATCTCGCCGATGCGAAAGTCTCTGCTCGACTCGATTTGTTCGACGCGGCCTTTCAGCGCGCGATCGCGGCGGCGTGGTTCTTCGTTGTTGACGTTGAAACGTTCGCTGACGTAAGCGTCGAGTGTTTTCGCGGAGATGTAAACGGGACAATCAACCGAGCCGAGAAGGACGCGAAGACCGCCGGCGTGATCGCCGTGTTCGTGCGTGACGAGCACTCCGTCGAGTTGTTGCGCGTCCTCGCCGACGAGTGCAAGCCGGCGAACAATCTCTTTCGCGCTCAAGCCCGCATCGACGAGCACGCGTGTATTACCCGCGACGATCAAAACTGCGTTACCACTTGATCCGCTGCCGAGAACGGTAAGTTTCATAAGCCACAAAGAGGCACAAAAACAGGAGTAGAAAGACAGAGCACTATATCAGAGCCTTGTGAGTTTTGTGCTTTTTTGTGACTCAGATAAAGAGACGAGAGCGATCGACTTTAAAGCCGTTGAGATTTCCCAACGCGCCTAGTGCGAGCGTTTCTGATTTGAAGTAAGTGCGCGCGACTTCCTGAAGTTGTTCGATGGTTGTGTGTCTGAGTTTCTCGATCACGTCGTCAGGCGAGATCCGACGGCCGTGAATGATCTCTTGCCGCGCAAGCGTGCTCGCACGCGCGCTGGACGATTCGAGCCCGAGCAGGATCGACGAGATCGCCTGGTCCTGCGCGATACGCAGTTCTTCGTCGCTGACGCTGTTGCGCACGACCTCGCGCAACTCTTTCAACGAAAGCTCCAGCACCTCATCGAGTTGGTCCGGAGAAGTGCCGGCATAAATATTGAACACGCCGACGTCCGAAAAAGCGCTGCCTGCGGCGCCGACTGAATACGCCAGGCCGCGTTCTTCACGAATCTTCTGCCACAAGCGACTCGACGTTCCACCGCCGATGACCGACGCCAGCAAACTCGCGGCGTAACGATCTTCATTCAACGCAGACGGCCACGGTGTGGCGAGTACGAGATGCGCCTGTTCGAGTTCATTCTTCTGCTCGATCATGATTGGCGCCGCCGGACGCGGGCGACCGCTTTCGAGCGTGTGTGGCCGCGCGGCGACGCCACTCTCGCAACCATTGAAAGATCTTCCGACCAGCTCGATCAGGCGATCGTGATTGACGTTTCCCGCCGCGGCGACCACGAGGTTGCTGTATGAGAACTCGCGCGCGTGGTACGCGACCGTGGTTTTGTGATCGAAGGTCGGAACGGTTTCGCGTGTGCCTTCAATCGGGCGTCCGAGTGGTTGATTCGGGAAGTAGGCCGCGTTGAAGAGCTCGCCGAGAAGTTCGTCGGGCGTGTCTTCGACCATCTTCATCTCTTCGAGAATGACTTTTTGCTCGCGTTCGAGGTCTTCCTGCTCAAAACGCGGGTTCGAAATGAGGTCGGCGAGCAAATCCATGGCTTGCGACAAGGCGGTGTCCGCAACCTTTGTCGTAAAACCTGTCATCTCATGGGTCGTATAAGCGTCGAGATGTCCCCCCAGACGGTCGGTTTCCACGGCGATATCGTGGGCACTGCGAAGCCGCGTACCCTTAAAAACAGCGTGTTCGATAAAGTGACAGATGCCATTGAGTTCCGGAGATTCGTGACGCGAACCCCGGCGCACCCAGATCCCGGCGGTCACCGACCTGAGTCCCGGCATGTGTTCGGTCAGGACGGCAATGCCATTTGGGAGTCGTGTCGTTTGAACGTCGTCAATCATCTGTTGGAACCAAAATCAGGAAATTTGGCACCGCGGTTGAATAGGGGGTTGAAATCCTAGCACGCCGGAAAGTGGGCGGCAAATGACCCAAAATACCCTGTAGTTCTTGACAGTATTTAGGGCCTGAAGGACAATAGTTGCCCTATTTCCGCTGGTTCCCGGTAAGTCTCCTCGGTGGAACCAGTTTGGCCCCTTCAATCCGAATCGGCCGACCAGTGGGACTCTTGTAGCGGAGGTCGTTAGCGCATGAGAAGAGTTGTCGGTTTAAGCTTATCCCTGCTCGCACTCATTTCACTATCTGCTGGCCCGATTGAAGCAGGTAGTTCCAGCAAGACACTCGCGACCATCTCGGGAATTGTTACCGACAACAAGGGAAACCCGCTCGCTGAAGCACTCGTGTCTCTAACGCGCGAAGGCGCTGTGAAGCAAGCAGTCAAACACACGCTCACCGATCGCCAGGGGAAGTTTATCGCGAAGGTGACGCCGGGCCGTTACGGAATCAAAGCTATCGCAAGCGGATTCAGTGAAGTTGCTTTCAACGCAGTCGACGTGAAAGCGGCTGACGAACTCGTCTATAAGTTCAACCTCGAGCCCGTTGGCTATGGCAATACATTGCCTGAGCGCCGCCGCGATCGCGACGATGTGAAGTGGACTTTGCGATCGGCGCAAAAGCGACGCTCAATTTTCCAGCAGAACGAAGGCGAAGATCCGACTGTCAAAGCGGTCTCCGATGCTGAGAACAACAACACCACGACTGACATGACTGCCGATGCGCAGCCTGCGTGGTTCCGGCAAGGATATTCACCGAGAGCACACGGCGTTATCGAAAGTTATGTTGGCAGTAATGGTTTTTCATCTTCCTTCGTTGGTTTCAACTTCGCGGTCTCAACACCCATTTCCGATCAAGTCGAACTGATTTTCTCCGGTCAAACAGGAAGTGACGATGCGCCGGAACGCATGGAAGCGACGACGCGTTTTCGCGTCGGCGAGCGACACAAGGTTGGCGTGACCGCTTCGGGTGCGCGTTATGAAGCACCTGTTTGGACTGTGAGAGGGACCGATCGAGAAGATCTCGCGGGCCAGGTTTCGTTGCGTGCAGTTGACGAGTGGATCGTGCGCGACGGCATCGTGATCGTGATGGGACTCGACTACTCGCGTTTCATCGGCGCCGGCGGCGCGCAGAGTTTTAGCCCGCGTTTCGGAATTCAGTTTGACGCAAATGCACGCACGCGCGTGAAGGCCGCCTTTGCTTCGGGTGGTGACGAAGACGGTATTCAAAGTGTCGCGACGTTTGAAAACGAACAGGTCGTCTTTCGCCGTCAGGCTCTGCGGCCCGTGGCTTTCGTTGACGGCCAGGCAGTGCTCGAACGCAGTCACCGGCTCGAGTTTGGAATTGAGCGCGTACTCGACAACAGTTCAAACGTTGAAGCAACAGCTTTCTTCGACACGACCAGCGGCCGCGGTGTTGGCCTGATGAGTTTTCCTTCGAGCGCGTTTTCTGGTGACGCGGGCGAAGCGTTCGCGAGTGTTGCCAATCAACAAGGATCGTCGCGCGGTGTGCGCGTCGTTTATACACGTCGTTTGAATCGCGTGTGGACTGCTTCGGCAGGTTACTCTTTCGGCCGCGGTCAACGCCTCTCCGCCGCCGGCTTTGAGAGTCCCGCCGAGCTCTTCGAGAACGGGCTGTTTCAAACGGCAGCCTTACAACTGGGCGCAGGTTTTCATAGTGGTACACAAGTGCGAACCGTCTTCCGCTTCTCTCCGGAAGCGACGGTCTTCGCGATCGATCCATTTGCCGGAAGACTGGGTGTTTACGATCCCTCTCTGAGCATTCAAGTGACACAGGACCTGCCGAGTTTTGGTTTACCAGTACGTGCGGAAGCTATCCTCGATGCGCGGAACCTGTTGGATGCGCAGACCGCAACCGACAACGGCGAGTTTATGACCTTCATAGGCAACAGCCGGCGGTCAGTTCGTGGCGGAATCTCAGTCAGGTTCTAGCTTCCAAATTCTCGGAAAAGTCCGAAAAGTTGGATTAATCTCAACGACTTAGCCCCGCATAAGCCCGCAGTAGACCACGCGCGCCACTAGGAACATTCCTTGCCTAAAACGCTCGGATCGCCTGGTGAAGAAATACGGGCGGAGTTGAGGATGCAGTGAAAGGTTCAGTACTCACAACTAAAGCGTGGTTCCTGCTGATCGGAGCAGCACTCCTGATCGCGGCCGGCATCCTCAACTTTAATCAGCGAGCGCGAGAGGAAACACCCGCCTGGGACGGCGTCGAATGGGTCGACACCAACGACGGCATCATCGCCAGAAGTATTGAAAAGGGATCCGCGGCTGACCGTGCCTGGCTGCTTCCCGGAGACCGGCTGGTTGGCATCGCTCTAGATCCGCGCGCGAGACCCGACGAAGTTGTAAAAGCGCGCGACATTCAAATCTATCTGGACGCAGCTACTGTTGGTGGCCAGTTGCATTACCGAATGCAGCGGCCGTCGTATCCCGTCGAAACGCGCAACTACTGGGCAGACCTCGACAATCTCGGCGCCATTCATCGTTGGACGCCGCGCGTCATCTACATCAACATCATCGGGCTCGCGTACCTGTTTGTCGGTTTCTTTGTGCTCTTCAAACAGGGAGCACGCGCGCCGTTTGTCTTACATTTCGCGACGCTCTGTCTTGCGGCTTTTGTCTTTCACTTCTACACACCGACCGGTGCGTATCGCGATCTCGATTTAGCAATCGCGTTTCTGAAGAACTCGGCGTTTATTCTATTTGCGCCGTTGTTTCTGCACTTCTGTGCCCTTTACCCGACCAAACAGCAACTATTTCCAAACAGGCGTTGGCAGGCGATCTTGCTTTACCTCCCGGCGATTCCGTTGCTGTTAATGGCCACCATCGCTTTTCTGCCGCCGGGCGGCTACGTATATCTGAGAACCGGTTTGGAAGCGGTCGGCATCACGATTGGGCCTCACGTTTCAGAGGCGTTTGAGGGCGACTTTTACAGTCTCAGCTTCCTGCATTTCATTGCGGGCCTTGTGGGTAGCGCCGCGCTTTTAGTGAGGACGTATCTCAACGCGAAGAACGCGCTGGTCCGGCAGCAGATGAAGTGGGTCGTGTGGGGAACGATACTTTCAGTCACGCCTTTCATCCTGCTTTACGGTCTCGCCTTCATGTTTGGCGCTGCGACCGACCGCTGGCTAACCGACGTAGCTGTGTTGCCGTTGATCGCAATCCCGTTTGCGTTTGGGTATTCGGTGCTGCGATATCGTTTGATGGACGTCGAACTGGTCGTGCGGCGCGTGTTTGTTTACGCGTTGACGACGATCGCGGTCGCGATGCTCATTGGCGTGGCTGTTTACATGGGTGGTCTCTACGCGTTCGGGTCGGACCAATCGTTCAGCTCGGGTGAGATCACGTTGCGTGTGGTTGCGGCTGTTGCGGCGATGGCGGCGATCGTAATGGTTGCTGCGCCAGTGAAAAACTTTCTGCAAGAACGCGTCGATCGGCTCTTTTACGGCGAGCGTTACGATCTCAGAAACAGTTTGCTCGACTTTGGCCGCACGCTTTCGGCAACGACCGCGCTCGATCCGCTGCTCGATTCGCTAGTCAGCCGGTTGCAGGAAGTGATGAACGTTGGGCGCGTTGCGATCTTCATCGAAGACCGGCTCGCGCGAGATGGCTACGCTGTTGCGCGTTCGGTTGGACTTGATGGGGCGGTCTTCGTGCCGAGTGATTTTCGCGAAATGATTCGCGTGCGTTCGGCTGAGACGGGAGTCGTTCGCGCTGACGATCTGGATCTTGCCGTCGATGCGAATGTTTCCGCGCGCCGCTCGCTGCATTATTACGTGCCGTGCGTCGTGCGTGGACGCATGGTTGCGGTGATCGGGCTCGGCCGCTCGGTTGACGGCGCGCTGCTTTCGTCCGAGGACGTTGAGATTCTGCGCACGGTTTCAGGTTATGTTGCGG
>DATNJO010000004.1:0-3891 GCA_035603895.1 Pyrinomonadaceae bacterium | reverse complement strand
TGTTTCGTAGTTGCCGATTGCTCCTTGTAGATACTTGAATTTCCTTGCGTTGAAACCAGTCTCGATGACGACGTCACTGTCTTCTCCACTCAGCCGCCAAACCAGCGCCATCCATCCTGCTTCCACTACCTCACTAATGCTCACTCCTTCTTGCTGACCTAGTTCCGCCACGCGGTTCCAAACCGCCTCACTCAGTTTCACCTCTGCCTCTTGCGGCCGATACTCCACCACCTCCTCTGTGGCCCGCTCGCTCACCAACTGCTGCTCGCGGCCTGCCGCCGCCACTCTCTGCTCCTGCTCCCAATACTCACGCCCCGCCGCCTGTTCCTCACTGCTAGCCAGCTCTTCCTGCCATGCTGCGTAATCCGCATACTGCATGACCTCCACTGACTCACTGCTTGCACCCTTTACTTCCGCCTCGTACAACTTCTCCAACTCATGGCCCAACTGCACTACACTCGCCACGTCCGCGCACAGCGCCGATATACTCAGCACCAGCACCGCTCGCTCACCCTCCACCGCCACGCACGCATGCAGCACTTCACCCTGTTCGAAATCGAAACTGAGTTCCCGTGCTGCCGTCAGCAGTTGTGAACCTGACGACCACTCCAGGTGCCGCACCTTAACTTGCTCCGGCGCCTCCACGATCACCTGCAGCGGCAAAGCCAGTCCCGGCAAACGCCGAAACGCTGTGCGCAGGATCTCGTGTCGTTCCAACAGTCGCCCCAAGGCTCGCTCCAGCGCCGGCTGGTCCAATCCGCCGCTGATCTCATAAGCGCGCTGCACTCGGTAAGCCGGGTTATTTGCGTCCAACTGCCAGAGCCGTTGTTGTTGTGCTGATAGGCTGTAGCCTTCGATTACCTGGTATTCCAAGGTCTCTTTCCTTTTCTCGTTTGTGGGTTGGTGAGAAATTCCTGAAATGGCGTAAACAATCGTCACTGTTCTTAATGCCAGCGCCTTAAATAATCCTTGAGCGTTCGATACATCTCTTCGAACGAGCCGGCGCAAAACAGAACCGGCTGGTAGTGTGTCGGATCGTACGGCTGTCGTGACGCGGCATCGAGATCGAAGGGTCGTAATTCGGCGTTGTGCATCGCCTCCATCTCTCCGGCAGATGACAAGAGGCCGGCGCCGTACGCTTTCACCGCACCACTCTCATATAGAACTCCGAACTCGATAGTGAACCAGTACAAACACGCCAATCGCTCCAACTTTTCTTTCGATCTTGTTCGTTTGACAGCGTGTCCAACTAGCTGGTTGAGCTCGGCGAGCCGTTCACTGGCCAAAGTCACAGCGTGGCCGAGCACTTCATGGACCACGTCAGGTTCCGGCGTGTAGAACGGTGTCGAGTAATGGCGAATGTACTGTGTTGATAAAAAGACACCGTTAGCTAAAGACTCGAGAAAAACGCGCGGCTCGACGAGACCGGCAACCGGTTCGAGTCGAAAGCCGCTCAGTGCTTCCACTCTCGCTGACACTTCCTGTAGTTGTGGAATGTGATCGTGCGGCAAATCCAGACGATTGGCGCACGCAAGGTATTCAGCGCAGGCATGTCGTTGATGCTGCGGCACCACCATGTCAATAATCGTGCCCCAGAGGTCCTGCTCTTCGGACGTGTACGGTGCATCGGGAATCGGAGTGTTTGGTATGTACATCTCGGCGATCCGCGCGATTGCATCGCGGCGCGTGCGATACTGACTATCGCGAAAGCCGGGATGATCCGGGTTGAGTTGGACGATCGATCGAGTGTGAATTCCAGTATCGTTCCAGTCGGTTGTGACCGGTGGCATTTCAACAATGTCGGACACTAAAGTTGCAGATTCTGGCATCGTCATATTGTCGCTCCCCGAGAAATATTTCTCAGATAGTGGGTTGAATTGAATATTGATTTGTGGAGTTGAGTTGGACCTGCGGTCAGATCAAATGCTGTAGAGTTCTGACATTGCCACGAGGACTTTTCGTGGTCCGACGAACGGTTCGCGACCATGCGAAGCGAGAATGTTATCAAGCAACAGCACGTCCCCTTTTTCCCATTTGAAGGTGACTGCCGTTTGGTAATACGTTTCTCTTATCTCTTCCAGGATCGAAGATTCAATTTTAGAGCCATCGCCATAGTAAGCATTGCGCGGCAGGTATTCCTCGGTGAATTCTCTTAGCAGTGACTCACGAACTTTCGCTTCCAGATTGGAAACATGAAACATGTGAGCGTGGTTGAACCAAACCGTTTCACCGGTACTCGGATGAGTGACGACGACCTGTCGCACCTGCCGTGTGCGAAGACGATTGCCGTCTCTCCACTCAAACTCGGCGTGCGATTGGCGGCAATAACTTTCGACGACTGCTTTGTCTGTCGTTTGAAACGCATCCTGCCAGGTAAGATCGAGACCGTCGCCATAGTTGCGCACGTACATCACACCCTTTCGCAGAAACGTTTCCTTGATTTTTGGATTCAGCCGCTTGAAAACTAAACGATCGCTGGCTATCGGTGTGGCCCCGCCCTGGGCTGCCGGTTGATGACAATAAAACCAGAGCTTCATGGGCCAGTTGTGCGAGTAAGACATCTCATGATGCAAAGGTATCGACTGGTCAGCAGGAAATTCCGTGGAGGTGTAAATATTCTTTCCCACTTCGAACCGCGGTGCGGCACGCTCACAGTAGTCGAGCAACTCCGGAGTGATGGCTCGCGCCAATGTCTCGAACTGCGACATCGAATGGATCCCAAATCCCCGCAACAAGACCGCACCGTGCTCCTGCAATTCAGCGAGCAGACGTTCACGTTCGTTGCGGCCCCAGTCCGCGACATGTAAGCCAATAACGGCCGCTTCCACCACGAGGGGAAACCCTTCGGCTCCCGCAAAGTAACTCCGCTTGACGAGACGGTCGCTCGCAACTCTGACCGACTTGCGTAAACCGCCTGTCACTCGCGGGCTTGGCCCACGTTCCTGGATTTGTTGCTCAGTGTTCATGGTCCATCTCCGATTGTGTTACGGTTTGCAACGTCAAGGCGCCAATTAGTTCCGGATTGACCCGATCCTTCGTGAGGGTGAACCCTTTTCGTTTGATCCTCTGCAACTGTTGCCTGTTAGCGGCGATTCGCTCTTGCTTCCGCAGCAACTGCTCTTCTCTTTCAGCCTGAGAGATGTAACTGAGGTCGTGAATCTGTGCTTCAGGCTGTTCTACAACGCTTTGCAGTAACGTTTCAAAATGTCGCTGCATGCGCGCAATCGTGGCCGACTCGAACAGGTCGGTGTTGTAGGTCCACGAGAGGCTGAGTTCGTCGTTCCCATCCATCACCCAAAGAGTTAGATCGAGCCTGACGACTTCCACCTCACTGTCGAACGAATTGATTTGCAACGCGGATACAGCCGTCATCTCACCTTTAGGAGTGTTCTCGAGACCAAAAGCTACCTGGACCAGCGGAGAACGACTCGGATCGCGTTCCGGCTGCAATTCCTCCACGAGCTTCTCGAACGGAACCTCCTGATGTGCATACGCTCCGAGACATACTTCGCGCACTCGCTTCATTAGTTCCTTGAAAGTTGGACCACCGGTCAAGTCGGTCCGCATCACCAGGGTGTTGACGAAGCAACCGATCAGTCCTTCGGTCTCAGCTCGATTCCGGCCCGCGACCGCTGTACCGATAACGATGTCTTCTTGTTCTGAATACCGTGATAGCAGTAACTGGAACGCCGCCAGCAACACCATGAACAGCGTCGCGCCTTCCTGCTGGCTGAGATCTTTCAACTGCTGCGTGGTTGCTGCCGGAATCGTGAAGGTGGCGCGGCGTCCGCTGTAGCTCTGCACGGCAGGACGCGTGTGATCCGTTGGTATTTCCAGCACCGGCAAATCAGCCAACTGCTCGCGCCAGTAGTCCAGTTGCCGCTCGAGCAC
>DATNJO010000003.1:0-4775 GCA_035603895.1 Pyrinomonadaceae bacterium | reverse complement strand
ACCCAGTTGGCTCTTTTGAGTAAGCGAATCGCCAATCAGTGCTGTTGCAGAACCGCAATTCAGACCTCTCGTATCGGATTCCCGGTCAGAAGATCTCTCCGCTTTGTCTCCTTTACCGTCCAACATGTTGTCGAGATAAGGAAGGCCAAAAGCCGCGTATCTATTCTTGTAGGAAATCGGAGGTGGATTGTATCTATCGATCATTATCTCCCGGCTGTTAAAGTCGAGAGATGGAAAGACGTGAACGTAGCCCTGATGCTTTTGCTCATTCGAACCGTACAGAAATACATTTGGATCGTCCGCGTTTGTTTGACTGCCAGTCGTTGAGCCTTCTCCGTGTCTAATAATGTACGGATGTTGTCCGCGCCGGTGTGATTGTCCGCGTGCCTTTTCAACCTCGATAGTGCGCCGCACGTATCTGCCTGTGTTAACGTTTCGCAGTCGAATAACAACATCAGTCACAAACTCTTCCGGGAAACGTTGCTGGTGTCCCTCTTCTACCACCAGCAGTAAGTGACACTTGGCTGCAGCAAGTCGCATTACTTGGGCAATGCGCGAGCGTCGCGATGACTTTTCACCGAAAGCGTTCAAATCTCCTACCAGAGTTTCGAAACCCTCGACGGCATCGAGTATGACCAAATGCCGCGGATCCATTTGATCAGGCTCATCAAGAGCGGAAAGTAGTCGATGGACAAATCCCCAGTCGTCTCCGGCCGTACTTGAAGCCAGATCAACAAAACAGACCTCGGCCTTTAAGTTTGCACCACTTGCAGGGGCGTAGTTTTCCAGGTAGTCGACTATGCTCTTTGTGCTTCGTCCCGGAGCAGAGGGAGTGTAAGGCTCAAGATTGATTACGAGCTGTTTTTCTGGCGGAGCCTTCCTGCCTTTCTTCAACTCGAGGAGTGGGTCTCTTCGGACTAATTGTTTGTCTAGCCCAAAGTCTCTCCATCCTTTCAGGGCCATCTTGTATGTCAGGTCGGTCGAAATGTAGAGCACCCTCGGATTTGGACATCTCGCAGGTTGAGTTCGTTTGATGCAATCCAGCAGACAGTCTGTGAGATAACGTGATGCCAAATGAAGGGAGAGGATCGACTTGCCTGTGCCGTCTGGGCCCGCCAAACAAATACTCGAAGTTATTGGCAAACCCTTCGGTTGACCATTTTGTTGAGCCTGATCGGAGTCGTCTGGGTCGGAAATATCAATTCCATAGACGGGTTCCTCATCTGACTCTGGTTTTACTTTTCCGATTAATCTATCAAACGATTGAATTCCGAAGCGCAAGACCTGAGGTTTCAACATACTCAGACTCCTTGCAAATCCCACTCAGTAGCCTTTGCGTAGGCCTGTTTTATCAAGTCCGCAGCGCGGACATCGCCAAAAGCTGTAGCTACTTGTCCGGTTGTTTTTGTGAGTAATTCTTCGACGATCCATCTGCGCCCGAGACAACTCGCCGCATCTGCGCTAGAGCTGTTGTTCGTGTTTTTCCGTCGGTTATTTTTCTTCGCAGGAGTGGTTAAGCTTCCGCTAACCGCTCCTATCACGTCAACCCTTTTCTTGGGTCGATATGGAAGTAAGGAGGCGAGACCATCAGAGGTAAGTGCGGCAATCCCTCGTGGCGTTCTCCGCCATAGAGCTGGAAACAAAGAATTGGTATGTGTCTCGTTGTCTTCGTCTGCGAACTCCAACTCGTGTCTTCTAAGGTGAATTACTCCAAGGAGCTTACTCGCGATCTCACTTCGATCCGCTGCTGTATTAACCTTAAGCGCTTCGAAAATCTTGTGCATTGCTTCGACCAGTGAACCGGCGTGAGCGGTGGTTACAATCAAGTGCCCAGTTGCCGCAAAGTCCAGGAGTACCTTCCACTCCTCTCGGTCGCGCGTCTCGCCGACAAAGAAAAGCGCAGGAGTTTGGCGCAATGCATCGATTAGAGCCTCCTGAAGTAGACGAGAGTCTGTCTCCTTTTGCCGTGGTGTGTAATCTCTGCTTCCCGTAGATTTGGAGAGATCAACTGCTACCCAAGGAGAGTACCCTTCAACATTCTCGTAGGAATAAAATCGTTCGACGGGATCCTCAAAAGTGACCAGATGATGTCTCCGATTGGACTCTTCCTTACCGTCGAGATACAACTGAATCAGACCGCGAGCAATTTCGCTCTTTGCGGATTTAGTCGAGCCGGTAATAACTACTAATCCCTGTGCGTGTTCTGTCGACTCGGTCTCTTTGAATATCTCTCTATAAAGAACGTCACAGTATTCGCTGAGACTGAACAAGTTGCTCTTACGTTTGCTTTGGTCCTGATAATCACGAGCTATGTATCCGTGTTCCTCGCTGATCTTGCGAAAAGTAACACTCAGATACTGACCGACGTAGGAAAAGCAGATTAAAGCTCGACCGACTTGCGTTGGCTTTATGAAGCTCCAAAAAGCCCGGTCGACGATAAAGCGATTGCGCCACTTGTTCTTCGCATCGCTCTCATGAAGGGAGCCGAGAAAGTCCTTTTCTCGCCCTTGCAATGCCTTGATCCGCCATTTCTTGTTGCTAAGGTTATCTTGTGAAACTGCTCTGTTCAGGATTTTCAAGATCTCATCTTGAAGAAGCTTCTTGTCCTCTTCATCAAACCTTTGCTTACCGAAACAATGTGACGTTTTCTTTTTCTTCTTCAGCCGTGCGCACAAATAACCGCAAGGGGTATCAGCTTTAGCATTCTTTAGGCGACTCCAAAAATAGTTCGAGAGTAGGAGCGTATCCTTTGTAATGGTCAGATTCTTGATCCGGATTCGCTGCGGAAAACTGAAGATCTCCTTGGTGAGGGTGTTTCCCGAACCAACATTCCTTGACGGTCCCAAGCGACTTCGTAGCTCAGCGATAACTGCCTTGTCGCGCTTTTGATCAAGGTAAAACGTGAACTCGTCGCTCTCTTTTTCATTGACGTAAAAAATCAGGTCTTCGAGAGAGTTCAAAACTCCATTTCGGACCGGGAGAGAGGTCGAGATTCCAGGCAGAGAGATTATGGGTAGAGGCATATAGAGTTCCTCGAGTAGCGAAGCCTAAGGAACTAACCGACAAGTTACACTCAGTCCGGTTCGTAAGAACTTTTGAGGCTGGTACAGGGCGAATGTGCTAGTGTGTAGGTTCTGAGGACCAGCCTGTTTCCCTTGTGACGGCGCCCATAGATATACCAAAGACTCCTACAAGTCAATGAGCTTTTGTGTTTTCTGTATGTGTCCGTGATTGAATGGCTTTTAAGGTGAGGTTCGCCTGGTCGTGAATTCGCGTCGAAACGTCGCTCGACTTTGCGTAACCCTCGACTACCGGAATATCCTCCGCGGTCCCGATAAACGATAGCCCTCTCAGCGCTTCCCACACGCTATTCTCGTCTGAATTAAGACTTAAAACTTCATCGCCCTGCGAAACCTGCGTTCCATTCGCCTTGCCGACTTTTTCAATTTTTCCAAGCAACGGAGAACGAATCTCCACTACCGTTTTGTCCGGCTGATCGATGCGCGCGACTAATGTATTGCGCGCCACCGTCGCACCCTCCTTCAAACTGCTGGCTACGACGCCATTCACCGGCGCCTTCACCGAATACGGCTTCAGTATCGAGACCAATTCTTCACGCCCGCTCGGATCGTTGAACCGAACGAGCGCCAGCGCCGCATTGCGCCGCACTATTGGTTCCTGATCTTTTAGTAACTTCAACAACGATTCATGAAACTGCGGCGACTGGTTGTCGAATCCCATCAACCACGCGACAGTCAAACGAAACTCCGGCTCCGCACTGCTGCTCAACTGAATCAACTGCGGGTACCAGTTCTTCGACGTCGCATCGCCACGTTCGATCCGTTGCTGGACCTGCAGCAGCGCGTGCTGCACGTGCCGCGGGTTCTTTTCATCGGCGAGGTATTTCGAGATGTCCGCGTCGGACAGTTCACGTCCAAACCAGGTGAAGTACCACGCAAGAAAGGTCGCGATGACGAACAGTCCGGCAAGAATCAGGATGGGCTTGGATCCGGGCGTGCGCCGCCGCACTTCCACAGCCTTTACTCCCGGATGATTTCCGTTTTCACCCATGCGGATAGATTTGGTAGAGCATGAGGTAAACGATCACACCGGTGATCGAAACGTAAAGCCAAAGCGGCAACGTGATGCGCGCGATGCGCCGATGGCGCAGGAAGTCTCCGCGAAACGCTCGATAGAAAGTCAGGATCACGAGGGGCACGATCACGATCGCCAAAATCGTATGACTCGTCAGCACTGTGAAATAGATCGGACGCGCGAGACCAGTTCCCAGAAAACGCGTCGCCCCGTGATAGTAGTGATACGTGAGATAAGAAGCGAGAAACAGTAGCGACACGCACAACGCCGCGATCTGACAGGCGCGATGCGCAACCACGTTGCGCGCGCGGATGAATGAATAACCCGAAAATAACAGGATGGCGCTGGTGCCGTTCAGACAGGCGTTGACGTGCGGTAAATAGGAGATGAAATCAGCCACAGACAGAGAATATCACGCGTCCTTGGCTTCGGTCGGGTTCATTCGCGTCATCATTGCCTTTACGTCAGGCGGTACAGCCCGGCCTTTCGCATCAAGCAGCGGCGGCGTAGTTGACTTCAATCGCATTGGTTCAGGACCGTCTGCTGACGAGAGCGACGAACGCGACGAACGCTTCATGCCCGGCAACGGCAACTTGCCTTCTGATTTGAGATAGAGCAGCGGGCTGACGACAAACATCAACGCCATCACGAGGCTCACAGTGATGATGAAAAGGTTGTCG
>DATNJO010000002.1:0-5532 GCA_035603895.1 Pyrinomonadaceae bacterium | reverse complement strand
CAGATCAAAGCGGCGCAACGTCTGTTCCTGTGCCAGTTGTGCTGCCAGGCGTTCCCGCTCCTCAACCGGCGAGTTACTAAGGTCCACTACCGGCAGTTGAAACGAAGAGGGTTCCTGGATCACCTGGACCGGTTGATCGTTAACTGCGGGAAAAACCGTGCGCAGGTTCTCATGGCGCCGGATGATCTCGCCTAACGTCTGTTCGAGCGCAGCGTGGTTTAAGCTCCCTTTGAATCTGACGCCGAGGGGAATATGAAACGAAGCACTGCCACCGGCGAGCTGCTCGTAAAACCACATGCGCGTTTGCGCCGGCGACAGCGGCAACTGCTCTTCACGTGAGACTTTCTTGATCGGGCTAAATTCGCGTGAGTTTCCCTCGCTGATTCGTTTCTTGATGAGGTCTGAGAACGCCGCGACCGTGGGCGCTTCAAACAGACTGCGGATCGGCAGTTCCACTTTCAGCGTTTCCCGCACCCGCAGGATCGCGTGGGTGACGAGCAGCGAATGACCGCCGAGATTGAAGAAGTTGTCGTCACGCCGGACAGGCGGAATCTTCAACACTTCACTCCAGATGCCCGCGACGATCTCTTCGATCGGACCACGCGGCATCGCATCGCCGATTTCGCGTTCGGCCTGAATCGTTCCCAACGCCGGCAACGCTTTGCGATCGATCTTTCCGTTCAACGTGCGTGGTAGTTGCTTCAACTGCACGAACGCGGATGGCAGCATATTTCCCGGTACACGTTCCGCCAGATATTCCCGTAGCGGGTCAGTGCCGGCTCCGTTTGTCATCGTCACGTAAGCGACCAGGAACTTGTTTCCGGCTGCATCGTCGCGATCGATCACTGCCACGTCCCCTACCGTCTCGTGAGCACGCAGCAGGTTTTCGATCTCTCCGAGTTCGACTCGCAAGCCACGAACCTGCACCTGCTGATCGCGGCGGCCGAGGTATTCGAGATCGCCCGTTTTGAGCAGGCGGCCGTAATCACCAGTCTTATGCACGAGGTCTTCGGGATCGCTGTTGAAAGGATTTGGAATGAAAACCTGTTTAGTCAGTTCCGGTTGGCCGTAGTAACCAAAGGACCGGTAGGGCGTCCTTATATATATCTCGCCGACATCGCCGGCCGCGCACGGCTGGCCGAACTGATCGACCAACATCATGGCGGCGCCTTTGATCGGTTTTCCAACTGGAATCGATGGCCGTTCCACGTCTTCCGGCTTAACTTCGTAAACAAACTTCGCGATACTCGTCTCGGTTGTCCCGTAGATGTTCAGCAGCTTCACTCGCTGCCCAAACACGTCCAGCCATCGCTTCACGTCAGCCGGGTACAACACTTCACCCGCCATCACGACGTACTTCAGCGATCCGAAGTAGTTGCTATTGAGTTCCTGACCGAGTAGCGAACGAAATACCGTCGGCACACAATGCAGCACTTCGATTTGTTCGACGTCGAGCCAGTCGACCAATCGGCTGGGGTCGAGAATCATCTCGCGTGTTTCAGGTGCACAAACAGTACCGCCCGAGCACAAGGGGACAAAGGCGTCCTTCAGAAACCCGTCAAATGAAGGAGATGCCAATTGGCTGACCCTTGTGCCCGGGCGGGCATTGACCGCTTCAATCTCCCACTTGATGAAATGGTCTATGCCCTTAAGCCGCCCAAGAATAGCTTTCGGTTTGCCGGTCGAACCGGACGTGAAGTAGATCGAGCACGGCGCATCAGGATTCGAATTACGAAATACGGGAGCGTAACCTGCCTTTGCCGGTAGATCGTCGATGAGGATGATCTGCGGCGCTGAAGGTAAACCGCCGACAACTTGTTCCAGCTTCTCGACGAATCGAGAGTGCGTGATACACCACTGCGGCGTCACACTCTCAAACATCACCTGCAATCTCTTTTCAGGAAACGAGGGATCGAGAGGACAAAACACACCGCCGGCTTTGAGTGTCGCCAGCAACGAAGTTATGATTCCGATCGAATCGCTCAGAAAGATGCCCACAAACGAACCTTCCACCACACCAGCCGACGAAAGAACGCCTGCGAGCCGGTCGACGTCTGCTTGCAGCTCGCCGTAAGTGATGCCCCTGGTTCCGATATCAATCGCCGGCAAACTACTAAACTGCCCGGCGATCTCATCAAAGAGGTCCTGTACCGCTGTGTATTCGCTGACTTGTTTTAGAATTTGTGCCACGTTAATTCAGATCCGGCAGTTTGAATAACTCGAGAAACAGTCCGAAAGTGAGCACGACAATCAAGAGATCGTCGTCGAGTGTGAGTTGAAGTTTGAAGTCTTTTTGCGAGTACTGTTTTTTGAGGTACTCGACTGTGTCTGCGTTGAAGTAGCCCTGTCGCTTGATGCGCTCGTAAGAGAGCATGTCGTAAACCCAATCGATCTTCTGCTGCAAGAGCGCGGGACTTCCCGGCGCGACAAAACCAAACTTCTCACGCTCCACAATCTGCCGCGGAATCAGATCTCCGGCGGCCTTTTTCAGAATGTACTTTTCGGTGAAACCCTTGAGTTTCAGATCGGGAGGTATGCGCGTGCAAAACTCTACGAGGTCGATATCCAGAAACGGATAACGCGCTTCGATCGAGTTTGCCATCGTCATCCGGTCGCCGTGGTCCGCGATCAAGTGGTGGCCCAGGCGGAGTTTGAAGTCGAGATACGATCGTTTGTGCAGCACGTGCCGGCCGCGTAATCTTTCTTTATTGACGACCGGGAAGTTGGAGCAGTCGAATTCGCTAAAGCGGGCGCTGACATCCGGCGCGTAGAGTGCCTGTTTGACCTCGCGGAACGGGTATTCATCTTTCTCGTAATCGAAATCCCGATCGCCCCAGAACTTCTCCCGGATCTCGTCGGCGAGGATTGTGTCGAGGTCCTGGCTCTTGCCGTTGCCGTTTCGACCTTTGTCGAATCGATAGCCGACGTAACCGGCAAACAGCTCGTCGGAGCCTTCGCCGTTCAGCACGACAGTGACGCCGGTCTTGCGGGTTTCGCGCGAAAGAGCGAGCGATGCGGTGTTGTAGGTCTCTTTCAGCGGGCACTCCGAGTGATAGACCGCCTCTTTCAAGCGCAAGGCGATATCGGCATCGTTGAAAGGAATCTCGTGGTGAATCGAGCCGACGGAGTCTGAAACCAAACGTTGATACTTCGCCTCACACAGCCGTTCGTCACTAAAGCTGATCGAAAACGAATGTCGTTGCACGTCGGGCGACACCTGCCGGATCATCGCTGCGATCAACGACGAATCCAGACCGCCACTCAAAAAGAATCCAACCGGCACGTCAGCCTGCAAGCGATACCTGACGGATTGTTCGAGCCGATCGCGCAGTGTTTCCGCGTAGTAACTTTCCGGCTGGCCATCAGTGCTCTCGCTTAACAACGGATAGTCGAGATCCCAGTATTCACGAACCGAAACGTCTCCGTTTCTAACGACGAGATAATGACCGCTTTGCAGGCTGTGGATGTTACGGAAGAGCGTTTGCGGGCTGATCGCACCCGGAAGCGACAGCACCTGGTCCAGTCCGGTCAGGTTTACTTCGCGAGGCACACTCGGGTGTTGCAGTATCGATTTTATTTCGGAAGCAAAAATGAGGAATCCATCGACGACGGTGTAAAAGAGCGGGCAAATACCAAATTGATCGCGCGCGAGGAAGAGTGTGCCGTCCTTGCGATCGTAGATCGCGAACGCAAACTGGGCATTCAACTTGTTAAGAAAGCCCACGCCTTGTTCTTCATAAAGATGGACGAGCACCTCGACGTCGGTTTTGGTCTTAAAACTGTGTCCCTTCTGCTCGAGTTCTCGCGTCAGCTCGCGGTAGTTGAAGATCTCTCCGTTGCAACTCAAAACCAGTGACCGGTCTTCGTTGAACAACGGCTGATCGCCTGTCTCGAGGTCGATGATCCGCAAACGCCGCGTACCCAGACCCGCGTTCGGTTCGACAAAATACCCACGTGAATCCGGACCACGATGGATCAACGCATTCGCCATCTCATCGAGAATGTGTTCCTCAACGCGGCCGGCGCGATTGAGATCAACGTAACCGACTATTCCGCACATTAGAGACTCGCCAGACTTTGGTTAAAACTGTCAATAAGCGACTGTCGCTCGTTGTCGCCGTGGTAGGAGATTGACGCTACAGGGGCGTCAGGATCGTTTGTGAGTTCTACGAGGATTCGCTTGAAGTTCTCCAGAAGCTGATCGATCGTGCCGTCGTCGAAACGGCTGCCTCTGTAAATAAGTCGGAAAACAAAACGCACCCCAGG
The DNA here is from genome assembly GCA_035603895.1 of Pyrinomonadaceae bacterium. GTDB lineage: Bacteria > Acidobacteriota > Blastocatellia > Pyrinomonadales > Pyrinomonadaceae > PSRF01. Next base: position 1,266 of record DATNJO010000002.1, on the reverse strand, counting down.
TTCTGCGACCAGCAACATCGGGATATTGTTGCGTTCGACACACTGAGCCGCGAGTACCTTCACCCCGTCTTCATCTCCATTCGGCGGGCTTACCATCAGGGGAAAGTTCTGGAAAACAATCCCGCTCTCAAAGAGTGGTTTATTGTGCTGGATGTCACTCCAGGACTGAATTTTCACGAGGGGACAAAGCTCAAAGCGGCGCGCTTCCGCTTGTTGTTGCTGGACTTCTCTCAGCCACGGCGCGACTTGTTCATCAGCCGGCACGCGAACCCGCGTCGGCAGCACATTGACGTAGACGCCAACCGCTGATTCGATCCGTGGAATCGCAGCGGTACGGCCTGAAACCGCAGTGCCGAAGAGAATGTCGGTCATGCCGCTACGACGACTGAGTAGCAACGTCCACGCACCGTGAATCACTGTGTTCAGCGTCAACCGCTGTTGCACTGAAAAAGCACGCACTTGCTCGGAGCTGACTTCATCAAGACTCACAATTGTTTCTTTGAAATCCGGGTCCTCGGGTTCGTCGGGCAACGGCATACGGTCGAAACCTAAAGGAGTGGGAGTTGTGAATCCCGCTAGTTTCTCGCGCCAGTAGCTTTCGGCCTCACTTTCGGATTGTTGTTGCAGATACTTGACGAAGTCGCGATACAAAATCGGCGGCGGCAGGCTGGCCGGTTGCCCGCTCACAAATCCGTGATACAGGGCGAGCAGCTCGCGCAGCATGACCTGCATGGACCAGGCGTCAAGCAACAAAAGATGAAACGACCAGACAAATTCGTACAACTTCGGCTCGACGCGAATCATCGTCATCCGCATCAATGGCGCACGCAGTAGGTCGAAACCCATCTTGAAGTCAGACTTCAGGAATGCTTCGAGACGTTCTGCCGATTCAGCGCGTGGCAGGTCGGACCAGTCGTGCATGGTCCACGGCAAGGGCAGCTTGCGATAGACCACTTGGAGTGGGCCACTCGGTGCGGACAAGACAAATGACGTACGCAGGATCTGATGACGATCCATCACACCTTTCAGAGCCAGCTTGAATGCTTCGAGGTCGAGATTGCCGCCCAGGGTGTACCGCTGTTGGTTCAGGTACACACCACCGTTGGGAGTCTCGAGGACATGAAAGATCATGCCCTGCTGAAACGGCGTCAGAGGATAGACATCCTCAAACTTCGCTGTGAGACTTTTTGACAGCGTAGCGCTACTCATTGTGTTTGGAAGAAACGTCCGGCGGAGAGTTTAGGCGGCGCTTTGTGCGGCTGCTTC
>DATNJO010000001.1:0-2546 GCA_035603895.1 Pyrinomonadaceae bacterium | reverse complement strand
GCTGGTGCTCGTGCTGTTGCGTGCGGGCACGCTTATCATCGCGCCGATTGTCGACGCGATCGTTGGCCGGCGAGTGCGCTGGTTTTCGTGGAGCGCAATGTTGGTGAGTCTTGCTGCGGTGCTGGTGGCACTGAGCGACGCGGCAAGTTACACGTTGACGATTGCCGCGGCGCTCGACATTGCTGCATACCTCGCCGCGTACTTCTTCAAGTTGCAGTTCATGAGCCGGCTGGCGAAGATTGACGATCCCAACGCGACCCGGCGTTACCTTGTTGAAGAACAGATGGTCGCGTCGCCGTTGTTCTTAATCGCGTTAGTCGTAATGGCCTTCATCGGCGCGAATGATGTGATGCTCGGCTTCAGAACCGGGCTGACGACCTTCTTGATGAGCGAAGCCGCGATCTACGCCGTGCTGGTTGGTTTCTGTTACGCTGCGCTCTGCGTCTGCACCACGCTGATCTTCCTCGACCGCCGCGAAAACACGTTCTGCATGCCGATGCACAGCGGTTCCAGTATGCTTGCCGGATTTGCTGCCACCTTAATTATCGCGGTTCTGTATAATCAGAGCGGGCCGTCGGTGGCTCAGACGGTCAGCGCCGGTTTTATTTTCATCGCGCTCGGGTTCCTGTCGCCGCTGCATCACCTGGATCGCCTGCTCGCAAGACTGCGGGGAACACGACGCGAGCGGTTGTTCCTGTTCGTTTGCAGTGGCAACACCTGCCGCTCGCCGATGGCCGCGGCGATTGCAAACGCTGAGATGGCAACGCGCCTGCGGGTTTCGATCGACAAGTTGAAAACAGTTAACGCCCGCTCGATGAGCGCGGGAGTTTCGGCGAGAGTTGGTGAACCATTGACTGCTGAAGCGCAGGAAGCCCTGAGTTTATTAGACGTGCCGGCGCAACCACACGCCGCGCGTAGCCTGACCCCTGAAATGGCCCAACAAGCCGAAATGATCTTCTGCATGACCGACTCCGTCCGCCAGGCCGTGATTCAAATGTTGCCTGCGGTCGTCAACAAAACCTACTGTCTGGATGCCGAGGCAGACATTGCCGATCCCATCGGCAAAGGAATGGACGCCTACCTGAAGTGCGCGCGCCGCATTCACGATCTTGTCCGGCTTCGTTTTGATGAGCTCGACCTTAAAGCTGCCTAAAGCAGCGCCAGTCCGTTTCCCCAAAACGACGGCGCTCGACGTACTCGGCGAAGCTGGCTTTGCCGAGTTTCCCGCAGTGCGTTTTCCCGGCAAAGTCATCTGGTGCAACTTCGAACTCGCACGCGAACTCGGGTTCGACGTGCCGCGCACAAACCAACTAACACCCGAACTGCACGAACAACTCGTCGCGAAACTTTCACTTCGATCTCTGTATCCCGACGACGACAGTTCAGGAATGGAGGTCGTGACCGTTTACGCCGATCGCTACGGCGGCGAAGGCGTCTCACCAGCACTCGGCGCAGGCCGCGCGGGCTTTCTTCCCGACGCGAATCTCTACATTAAAGGTCTCGGCTTCACGCCTCTTTTCAAACACAACGACAAAGACGATTTTGTTCACTCGCACGGTGGCGTTCATCTCGACGACTGCATGTCGGAAGCGATCTTTGGCGAAGTCAACCACAATCTTTTCGAGCTCGGTTCCACCCGCATCGTGGCGATCATCGATCAGGGAAAGTTTGTCGTTGAACCGTCGGGCCGGCGCCGCAACATCGCGCTCGCGATCCGCACGGGCGCGCAACTTCGTCCCGGACATCTGCTGGCCAAGCGTGTTCGCGGCAGTCGTTCGCCGCTCGAACTGTTTGTGGAGATCACACGAGCGACTGGTCAACTGGTTCTTCAAAACCGATCTGACACTCCGGACCTCACCGCGACGATGCTGCGCGTCATCGACGATCACGCACGCGCTTCGGCCGACGCGTACCGGTGGCGCGTGATTCACGGTGCTTTGAGCCCGTCGAACATGGACATGAGCGCTGCAATGCTCGACTTGCCGACGCAGTCAACTCAGCCGCGGACGGCGCCGATCTTCACACTCGACTACGTGCAGTCAGTCTTTGGCACCGAGCACAAAGAACGTGGCTTTCATCTCGCCGAGATGCAGCGGCGGCTGTTGCGAACTACTGATGTGGCGACTCGCATACGTTTCAACCTGAAGTGGATCAACATCCCGAACCAGATGGACGTGGATTACAACCGCTATCTCGAGATCAAAATGCTCAACGCCGCGGGTCTCAAGACACACGTGGCCCAACGCATCCAACAAGAGACTAATCTCGCCGGACACTTTACAGACGTTCTGGCCGCGATGGCCGTCCTGAAAAATACTGGCAAGGCTTGGGTTGGGAGGAAGATGGTGGAGCTGTCGGTCGTAGATATTTTCAATGTACTTGCAAACTTGCCCGCGGATTATTTTGCTGACCGGGATTTGAAAGAGTGCGTGCTCGAACACGCGCGTCCGGTTTACAAAGGCAATCGGTTTCAGGTGCAGGCGAGGAAACGAAGGATCGAGCAACTGGCGGATAAGCTTGTAATCATCTATCGCGCGGTGTTGGAC